>CAKUNY010000017.1 GCA_934668605.1 uncultured Oscillospiraceae bacterium
CAGCTCCGCGTGGGCAAGGGCAGACTTTCCCTTCTCCCGGCGGTTTCGCCCCCGGCCGACGATCCGGCCGTCTTCCAGCGCGACAACGCAGCCGACCGGCACCTCGCCGTCATCCGCTGCTTCCTGCGCAAGCTTCAGCGCTTCGCGCATCATGGCCGTATCGTCCATCGCTTCTCCTTGTCTTCGATCAAAAGCCGCCCAGAGGTTCATCCCGGCAAACGCCCGGCAGTGAGAGGCTTTTTCAGATTGGCTGCACACACCTTTTTCAGCCGCCGCGCCGCATACTGCGGTGCTGGTATCATCATACCCGAAACGGAGCCGTTCGTCAATACGTGCGGCCATGTTCGGCAGCGATCGATGGAATTTGACAAAAAATGTAAATTTCTTCTTGACAAACAGCTGTGTGCGTAGTATGCTTTGAATGTAAATAATTGGTATTTCGACAACCGAAGTTTCAAGGAGGAGCATCCATATGACGCAATCACGCAAAAGATCCCGCGCGCCGAAGGACCGGCAGCAGATTCCTGCCTTTGCTTTCTGCGGCGTGTGCGGCGGGGAAATCTATCTGGGGCAGCTGTATTATGAAATGGACGACCGGCTCGTCTGCCCGGAGTGCCTGCCGGAGTACGCGAAATCGTATTTTCTCAGCCGCCAGCGCACGGCCATGCTTCCGGAGTGGATGGCATGACGCTGCTGGAGCTCTCGGCGCAGTATGAAAAAAGCGCACAGCTGCTGCGCGTCCGGCTTTCCGAGCTGCGGCGGCAGAAAAAGATGGCGGAAGACCGGCAGGAGCTTTTCTGGCTGGAGCGGCGGATGGCGGCGCTGTCGCAGATGCTCCGGCAGACGAACGAGCTGGCCGCGCTCACCGCGCACTATTATGAAAGGGGATATTACCGCAATGAAAGCTATCGGTTATGACGATTATCAGGGGCCGCGGCTCACGCGCCAGCAGCAGATCGCCCGCATGCACCGCGTGATCGAAAACGAGCTGACGGAAAAGCAGCGAAGAGCTGTCCTCGGCTACTACGTCGACAAAAAGACCATGCCCGAGCTTGCCCGGGAGTTCGGCGTCTGCAAGTCGACCGTCTGCCGCACCATCCAGCGCGCCGAAAAGCGCCTGCGCCGCTGCTTGCGGTATTAAAATGCCTCGCAGAGTTTTGCGTCCGCAGACGCAAAATAAGATGGAAATTCATTTTATCCGGCGGCTTTGCCGACCGGAAAAATTCCTATCGCGTAGAGAGTGTGTCTTTGCGGGCTCTGCCCGCAAAGACGCGCGGGTCGGAGCGCAGCTTTTTTTCAAAACAACTTTGTTGTTTTGAAAAAAATTCCCCCGACGAAACGGTCGGGGGCAGGGTTGTGGGATTGACGGCTCGTGCCGTCCGGGATATGAAGTGCGCTCGCATTGGATAAGCTGTACGCTCAGTATAGCGCGGGAGAAGGGAAAAGTCCGTCGAAACGGGTCGGGCGGGAGAAATTCTATTTTTCCGGTCAAGGCGGCTGTTTTTTAGAAACACGTTTGCGAAAGCGGCGGACGTTGACAGGTCAAACTGGAATTTGTACAATGGTTGGGTATACAGTATTAGATTGGAAAGTTCGTTTTACGATGGAGGGACTTTATGCCAACACCACTTAACAACTATGAAATCATGCGCGACCAGATGGCGGTTGTTTTTTTAAATTACGATCAGGAGATGATGATCCGGAAGTTTTCGCTCCGGCATGACGAGGCTTTTTTATACATCCGCTTTGTTGGGCGCGAATACCGGATCGACCGGACAACCGGCGCGGTAAGCTGGGAAGACACGGAGGCCAAAACCGTTCATCCGGCGGATTACAATGCGGCGATGACCATCTATGATGTTTTGTGCTGCTCGAAGGAAAACTGCCGCGCATCGGGGGAGATGGTCAGCATCGAAAGCTGTGTGTCGGTACAGGGCGGCTCGCTTTCTTCTCAGAATCGCGGCTTTTTCCAGCACGCTGCGGACTTCTTTGACAAAGACCCTGACGCGCTTGCTGCTGCCTGCGAGAAATTAGGAGGGACGCGCCTTGCGCGTGGTGATGCGGCCTATCGGCTGGACGTATTCACGTTTTTGCCGGTATCTGTCGCATTCTGGCGTTCAGACGAAGAATTTTCGGCCAGCCTGCAAATTCTGGTAGATCGGAATATCCTCGATTTTATGCACTATGAAACGGCAATGTTTGCGATCTGCCATTTGATGGAACGTCTGGAGGCGCTTTGCGGCGGATAAGAAAGCATCATGTTTTGACACGCGAAGGCGCGGCTGCTTGGCAGCCGCGCCTTCGCTATGATTAGGGGTGATGAGATTGGCAGCTTAAATGGTAAGCGCCGCATGGAACGCGTAATGCTCCTTCTATGGAGGACGGTGAGATTCCACTGTCTTCCATAGAGGGAGCGTTTTTTGCAAAGCATATGATTTATCTGCAATTTTCAGATATCGGCAAGGGAAAGAGGCAGGAAAACGGCAGCATTTTGCTGAAATTAACGACTATTTTTGTGCGGTTTGACCGCCGGAAAATGTCAGACTGTCTTTCCGCGGCGGACACGCTTCTGATCGCGCAGCACCTTGCTGCTGACCGCCCACTGCTGGACATAGTCCACGAAGCGGATGACGGGCGGGGACTGCTGATAGTTCTCCTTGTAGGAGATGCAGAGCTTGCGGCGGAAGTCCGTTTCCAGGGGCTTATGGTTGACGCGAAACGGCAGGCGGTTGAAAAACAGCTCCGGGCAGACGCTTACGCCGAGGTTCCCCTCGACCATCGAGACGACCGCGTAATCGTCCACAACACGGTACTGAATGTCCAGATCAATGCCCTGCTGCTCGAAGAACATGCGGATCATCGCATCGTCGCCCTCGTCGACAAGAATGAACGGATATTGGGACATATCCTCCGGGTAAATTTTGCTGCGGCTGTCGAGCGGGTGGCCGGGCGGATAAATCGCGAAAAGTCGATCCTCCGCGAGCAGAATGTGGTGAATTCCCCGGATTTGCGGCGCAATTGTGAAGCCGCAGTCCACTGTTCCGTCCAGGATCCACTGGCAGATCTGCGCGTAGTTGCCCTGCTTGATCTCAAAGGAGATGGCCGGGTGCTGCTCGCGGAAGCCATTGAGAATATGCGGCAGCCAATGCACGGCGACGCTGGTGAAGGTACCGATGCGGATCGAGCCGTAGTCCAGGTTGTTGATGGCCGCCGTTTTGTTCTGAAACTCCCGGTAAGCGTTGATCACGGAGCGGATATACGGCAGCAGCGCCCGGCCGTCGGAGGTCAGCTTGACGCCGGAGCGGTCGCGCACGAGAAGGCGCACATTGAACTCCGATTCGAGCGTGCTGATTGCGTGGCTGACCGCCGACTGCGTGTAATCCATCATGTCCGCCGCTCGTGTAAGGCTGCCGGTTTCGATAATTTTCAGGAAAACTTCGAATTTCTGAATGTCCATGTCACGTGGCCTTTCCATCGATTTCATTCATGTATGTCATAAATATTATGCGCTTTTTAAAAACAAATGTCCATAGTATAATGGCGACAAATAAAGACGTCGAATCCAACGAGCAGTTATATATTTCGCCGACACAATTGTGAGATTTCAACCAATCAATAACGAAATCAGTAATTATTTATCGATTGAAGCAACAAACTGACAAAGCGGGCTGCCATTGAGATTCGATATTTTTATATCGGTATAATTCGATTTATTTAAAATGAAAAGCTGTTTACATGAAAAGAATTGATGCAATCGCATTTGACCTCGACCACACGCTCTACGACAGAAACGAAACCTGGAGCGCATTGACCGCTTCCTTTGCACGGGTCTTTGAAGCCGGCCTTTCCGGCGAACAGCTGCTTCGCAGCCTGCAGAGAGCCGACTATGAAAGCACCTATGAAGAGTCCAGCTGGCGCGGCATGCTTCAGAAATTGCAGCGCTGGGGCGTGGTAAAGCCCGATGTTCCGTTTGAAGCGTTCGACGCGTTTATCAGAACATATTTCCCGGACGCGATCGTCCCCTACGGCGATACCTACCGCGTGCTGGACTGGTGCCGGGAGATGGGGCTAGGGCCGTCTCTTATTACCAACGGCCACACAGGTCTACAGGAGCGAAAGCTCGCAGCGATGCACCTGGAAGACGCGTTTTCCGTCTGCATCATCTGCAATTTAGACGATGGAAGTCCCTGCAAGCCGTCTCCGGAGCCGTTTTTAGAGCTGGCGGCAAGGCTTTCTCTTCCGCCGGAGCGCATTTTATACGTGGGAGACAATCCGGTCAACGACATTGCGGGCGCGTCCGGCTGCGGGATGCAGACGGCCTGGCTGAACGTGATGGACAACTGGAAAACCGGCGTGCCGGCGCCGACATTTGAGATCAGCAGACTCAGCGACCTTCCGGCTTTGGTTTCTGACAGGTAAAAAGGAGGATGCAACTATGCCGTGTATTCAAATCACAACCGCTAAATCCATCACCGCCGCGCAGGAGCTGGCCGTCAAGGCTGAGCTTGGCAAGGCCATCGAGCTTCTGCCGCGCAAGTCTGAAAAATGGCTGATGTGCGTGTTCCGCAAGGACGCTTCCGTCTGGTTCCAGGGCGAGCAGGCCGACGCGGCGTTCGTCGAGGTCGACGTGTTCGGCACATTGGAAAAAGAGCCGTGCGATGCGCTGACGGCGGCGATCATGCGGATTTTGGAAACGGAGCTTTCCATCGCGCCGGACAAGCTCTACATCAAATATGCAGCAACCCCGTTCTGGGGATGGAATGGCAAGAACTTTTAAACCGTAAGGGAGATGCATGAAATGAAAAATCTGGAACGCTTTGGGAAACTTTTTGATCTGACAGGCCATGTGGCAGTCGTCACCGGCGCTGCGCAGGGCAACGGCATGGGCATTGCAAACGCGCTGTTTGACGCGGGCGCAACGGTCGTCGCGACGGACATTGCCTTTGGCGAAAAGAAGGAAAACCCGCGCGAGAACCTCTATGACGGCATTGACCGCATGATCATGGACGTCACGGACGAGGCAAACGTCGAGCAGGTCTTCGCCGCCATCGCGGAGAAATACGGCAAGCTGGACATTCTGGCCAATAACGCCGGCATCATCTACAAAAACCCCGTCGACAAGCTGGAGATGGATCGGTTCAAGAAGGTCATTGACATCAACCTCAACGGCGTCACGATCTGCACGAAGCACGCTGTTCCCTATATGAAAAAAGCCGGCTGGGGCCGGATCGTAAACGTCTCCTCCTCGCAGGCCTTTTTGACCTCGGAGACTTACAGCGCGTATTCTGCGTCGAAGGCTGCCGTATCGCACCTGACGCGCATCTGGGGCAACGAGCTGGCGGACTACAACATTCTCGTCAACGCCATCTGCCCGTGCTACGTTATGACCCCGATGATGGTCGGCTCCATCGCCCGCAAGGCGGCCGAGCTCGGCACGGACACGGACGGCGGCTACAAGTATTTCGCAGACCTCGTCCCGACCCATCGTCTTCTGGAGGTCGAGGAGGTCGGCAACTGGGCGGCGGTGCTTTGCAGCGAGCTTGGCCTTGCGACGACCGGAAGCAACATCTCCATTACCTGCGGACAGGTTCAGCTTTAATTGGCGGAAAAGAGGAGCACACATATGGCAGAACAAGAACTCTTACTTGGCATTGACCTCGGCACGAGCGGCTGCAAGGTCACGCTGATCGACACCGACTGCAACTTCATCGGCGACGGCTACACCGAATACACCACCTACCATCCGAACATCGGCTGGTCGGAGCAGGATCCGGCGGACTGGTTCCCCGCGTTCATGCGCAGCTTCGGCATTGCGCTGGAAAAGGGCGGCGCAAAGGCCAGCCAGGTCGTCGCGCTCAGTCTGGACGCGTCGGCGCACAACATTGTGCTGCTGGACAAGGACGACCGCGTCCTGCGCAAGACCATCATGTGGACAGACACCCGCGCCACCGAGGAATCGGCCTTCATGACCGAGCACTACGGCAGCGAAATTTTCCGCATCGGCTATCAGATGCCGAGCCCGACCTGGAGCATGCTGCAATTGATGTGGATCAAGAAGCATGAGCCCGAGGTGATGGAAAAGGCGGCGCGCGCCATGTTCGTCAAGGACTATGTCCGCTATCAGCTCACGGGCGTCTGGACGACAGACCATGTCGAGGCGCAGGGAAGTCTGCTCTTTGACAACATCAACTGGTGCTGGTCGGAAGATCTTTGCCGGATGAGCGGCATTCCGATCTCCATTCTGCCGCCGCTGGTCAAGCCGACGGACATTTCCGGCCATATCACGGCGGAGGCCTCCGCCATCACCGGCATTCGAGCCGGAACCCCGGTCATCAACGGCGCGACCGATACGGCGCTCGAGGCCTACTGCGTCGGCGCGATCCACGAAAACAACTGCGTCACGAAGCTGGCGACCTCCGGCACGATCTATCTCTTCCGCAAGGAAGCGCACCCCGATCCCAAGGCGCTGACCTACTCGCACGTGGTCGACGGCCTGTGGTACACGTGCCTGGCGACCTCGTCTGCCGCAGAGAGCCTGCGCTGGTACCGCGACACGTTCTGCAAGGCGGAATTCGCGCAGGAGCTTCAGGGCGGCAAGAACACCTACCGCACGCTCGACGAAGAGGCGGAAAAGGTGCCTGCCGGCTGCGAGGGTCTGTTCTTCCATCCGTATCTGATGGGCGAGCGCTCGCCGTATTGGGACACCAAGCTGCGCGCAAGCTTCATCGGCGCAACGGCGCATCATGGCCGCGGCCATTTCAACCGCGCGGTGCTCGAGGGCGTGGCCTTCTCCATCAAGGATAACTTCTCGCTGATCGAAAACACCGTGCCCATTCACGAGGTGCGCATTGTCGGCGGCGGCGGCAAGAGCCCGCTGTGGCGCAGCATCATGGCAAACGTCCTCAACCGGCCGATTCTCAAGTACGCGAACGACGATTCCTCTTACGGCTCGGCGCTGCTGGCCGGTGTCGGCGCGGGCATTTTCTCGAGCCACGAAGAGGCGGTGGAAAAGGGTCTGCACCTGAAAGAGCGGGTGGAGCCGGACGCGGAGACGGCGGCAAAGTATCAGGAGATCTTCCAGCGCTACCGCGAGCTTCATGACGCACTTGCACCACTATACCATAAATTCTGATGATTTGACATTCTATTTTTTCAACACGACGGAGGATATAATACTATGGGTATCAACCTGATCGCGATGCTGACGAACCACGACAAGACGGTTCCCGGTGCAAAGTCGGTTTTTGAAGAAAACAAGTCTGCGAAGACCGGCTGCTGGGGCTTCAAGGACGTCGGCATTGAGCTTGCGGACGCGAAGGCGCTGGTCGCCTCGATGAAGGCCGAGGGTAAGACGACGTTTATGGAGCCTCTGATCGAGAGCGAAGAGGGCTGCCTGGAGGCGGCGCAGTTCGCCATCGACTGCGGCTTTGAGTATGTGATCGGCATGGAGTTCTATGAGAGCGTCGCGCAGAAGCTCAAGGGCACCGG
Source organism: uncultured Oscillospiraceae bacterium (assembly GCA_934668605.1). GTDB lineage: Bacteria > Bacillota > Clostridia > Oscillospirales > Oscillospiraceae > CAG-170. The sequence goes on from CAKUNY010000017.1 coordinate 7,489, forward strand.
CATTCAGTACTTCCCGACCTGCGGCCGCCGCGCGGGCATCCCGCGGATGCTCTACGGCACGGTACAGGAGATCATCGACGACGCCAAGCGGATTTTGGCCGTTGACGGCGTTGCGGGCATCTGCCTGTCGGTCTACCGCTACTGCGACGGCGACCCCGAAGCGATGGCAATGGAGTTTGCGCGGCAGATTTCCGCCCCGATGATCGTCACGGGAAGCATCGGAAACGACGAGCGCCTGAACTTCGTCAAGGCCATGAAGCCCTGGGGCTTCACCATCGGCTCGGCGCTCTTCGACGACAGCTTCGGCCATTACGATCACATTTCCGACAAGCTGGACATGCTGCTTGAAAAGCTGGAGCAGTAATTACGGACAGCGCAAAACATACTGGAACCTGAAGCTACGACGGCTGTCAAAGCTATCTCCCGCAATCGCACGTTTGTACATCGCCGGATCGCGCCGCCAGGCGGCGCGATCTGACCCCGGCTCATGTTTAACGCTGGATAGAACCGGTTTGGGTTTCCCCGAGAACCGGCGATATGCGAGTTAAAAATAAAAACAAGGAGAGATAACCATGAATCGTACCACCAGATCCACTCTAGCATTGCTTCTTGCGCTTTGCCTGATGATGGCCGTCTTTGCCGGCTGTAGCAGCAAAGCCTCCACCGAAACGGCAAACAATACCGAAAGTGCTTCGACAAGCACGGAAGCAGCGGCGGCTGACACCTATATTATTGGCCTGGATTGCCCGATGACCGGCGGCAATGCAAGCTTCGGTGAGCAGCTGTCCTACGGCGCGCAGATGGCGATTGACGAAGTCAATGCCAACGGCGGTATCAACGGCGTTCTTCTGACGCTCGAGATTCAGGACGACAAGTCCGACCCCAAGGAGGCCGCTACCATTGCGACCAAGTTCGCGGCGAAGAAAAACTGTGTCGCCTCCATCGGCTATTACAACTCCTCGTGCTGCCTGTCCGCACTGCCCATCATCAACGAGAACAAGCTCGTCACGATCTGCACCGGCTCCAACCCCGACATCTCCGCAGCAAACCAGACCTACGGCTTCCGCATTGAGCCGACCGACCTCCAGCAGGCTGTTTACGCTGCGGACTGGATGGTAGAAGACGGCCGCAGCAAGGTTGCGATCCTGTACGAATCCACCGACTACGGCATGGGTCAGGAAGAGATCATCTCCCAGATCCTCGAAGAGTCCGGCGCTGAGATCGTCTGCTCCGAGGCCTATGTTCTGGGCGAGACGAAGGACTTCACCAACATTCTGACCAAGGTCAAGAACTCCGGCGCAGACAGCATCTTCCTCGCCGGCACCTACACCGAGGGCGCTCTGATCGTCAAGCAGCAGAAGTCCCTTGGCATGACCCTTCCGTGCTACTCCTCTTCTTCCATGTTTGAAGTTGCGTTCCTTGAGGCCGCCGGCGACGCTGCCGAGGGCGTGAAGGTTCAGGGCGTTCTGGTTCCCGATGACCCCTCCGAGGTGATCGTCAACTTCCAGAACAAGTACAAAGAGCTCTACGGCGACGATAAGACCGCCGGTACCTTCTCCGGCCACGGCTACGCCTCCGTCATGATGCTGGCGGAAGCCATGAACGCTGTCGGCACCGATCCCGACGCGATGGCCGAATATCTCGCGAGCAAGGACAGCTTCGACACCGTCTACGGCAAGGTCTACTTCAACGAGACGCACGATCTGATGTTCGAAAAGCTGACCCGCCTTGTTGTCCAGGATGGCAAGTTCGTCGTTGTTGACTGATTGTCCGCTTCCGAACACAACATAAGCACCGCACGTCCGGTGGGAGAGGGGAGGCAACGCCGCCTCTCTTCCGCCAGAGGGCTCGCACACTCTTTTGGAAAGGACAGTGAGTTTCAAAGATGTTTTTGCAAATCGTCATAAATGGTCTGACGCAGGGGTGCGTCTACGCGCTCATCGCGCTCGGCTATTCTATGGTATACGGCACGCTGCGATTTATCAATTTTGCCCACGGCGACACGTACATGTGGGGCGCATGCTTCGCGCTGCTCTTTGCCCGGATGGATATTCCGTTTATCCCGGCGCTTCTTCTGACCATGATCTGTACCGGACTGCTTTCGGTTACGATTGAATTTCTCTGCTACCGCCGTCTGCGCAATGTCCCGCGCGTCATTGTTACGGCGAGTGCGCTTGGCGCATCGATTGTGCTCTCCAACGCTGCGCTGGTTCTCATCGGCGCGGACGTCTATACCGTTCCGTCCTTCTTTGAGGTTCGCTATTTTACGCTGGGGAACGTTGTTGTAAACAGCATGCAGTTCATGCTGCTGGGCTGCGCCGTTGTTCTGATGCTGGCGCTGACCCTCTTCATCAATAAGACTAAATTTGGCCGCGCCATCCGCGCGACCTCCGAAAATATGGACGTTACGAGCCTGATGGGCATCAACACCAACACGATCATCAGCCTGACGTTCTTCATTGGCGCCGCGCTGGCCGGTGCGGCAGGCATGCTCGTCGGCATCTACTATGACGCGGTCTATTCCACGATGGGCTATATGGCCGGTATGAAGGCGTTTACCGCAGCCATTCTCGGCGGCATCGGCTCGATTCCCGGCGCGATGCTCGGAAGCCTCGTGCTCGGCCAGATCGAAAGCTTCGGCACGACCTACATTTCCTCCAGCATGGGTCCGGCAATTTCCTTTGCCGTTCTGATTCTGGTGCTCCTGGTTCGCCCGACCGGCTTCTTCGGCGGCGGCGACGCCAAGGCAAATCGCGTTTGAGGAGGGGCGTTATGAAACTGAAAGAACTGCTCTGCAATCGCCATTTTCAGCTTGGCGCGGTGATCGTGATCCTGGGTCTGGTGCCGATTTTTGTGAACAACGCGTCTGTCATGCACGTGGCGGTCATGCTGCTTCTGTACGTGATCCTGGCGCTCGGTCTTGAGATCGCGCTCGGCATCACCGGTCTGTTCTCCCTCTGTCACGCGGCGTTCTACGGCATGGGCGCTTACGCCTCGGCGCTTCTGACGCTCCGTTTGGGCGTGAGCTTCTGGATCGCGCTTCCGGTCGGCGCGCTCTGCGCGTGCCTGTTCGGCATTCTCATCGGCCTTCCGGCGCTCCGCACGAACGGCGACTACCTTGCGATCGCGACGCTCGGCTTCGGCGAAATTTTCCGTCTGCTTTTGATCAACGGCGGCGACTTTACCAGAGGCCCGCGCGGTCTTCCGGGCATTCCCCGGCCGCAGCTGTTCGGGCTCGACTTTTCCAGCAAGACGACGTATTTCTACCTGATCCTCGTCTTCGCGGTGATCATCTTCCTGATCGTGCTCAACATTCCGCGCACCTTCTTCGGAAGAGCCCTGATGGCCGTGCGCGACGATGAGGACGCGGCTGGCTTCATGGGCATCAACATTTCCCGCTACAAGGTCACGGCGTTCGCGCTCAGCGGCCTGATCGCGGGTATCGCGGGTGCGTTCTATGCACATTATATCTGCTTCATCAGCCCCGATACGTTTGTCTACAACGACTCGATCACCATTTTGACGATGGTTCTCATCGGCGGCAGCGGCACGGTCGTCGGCCCTGTCATCGGCGCGGTGCTTCTGACGCTGCTGCCGGAGCTGCTGCGCTCTCTGGTTCAGTACCGGATGCTCATTTACGGCTTGATCGTTGTGATCATGATGCAGATCCGTCCGAACGGTATTCTCGGAAGCTACAATACCCGTTCGTCCTATCTGGAGGCGATCATGAAATCGCTTCGGCACAAAAAAGACAAGGAGGCGTGAGCGATGCTGCTTGAAATTGATCATGTAACCAAGGCATTCGGCGGCGTCGTCGCGACCAATGACGTTTCGGCGACGTTCGACGCAGGAAAAATCTACAGCCTGATCGGCCCCAACGGCGCGGGAAAAACGACGCTGTTCAACCTGATCACGGGCGCTTATGTCAAAACCTCCGGCAAAATCTCGTTCGACGGCAAAGACCTCGAAGGCATGAAAACGTACGACATCAACCGCATCGGCATCGCCCGAACCTTCCAGAACATCCGCCTGTTCAAGCAGATGACGGTTCTGGAGAACGTTATGACGGGCATGCACAGCCGGATCCATCATGCCAGCATCGAGTCGTTCCTGCCCTGGCGCTCGCAGCAGATCGAGCGCGAGATCGTGGAAAAGAGCATGGAGGCGCTGAAAATTGTCGGTCTGGACGACAAGTATAAGGAATTCGGCACCTCTCTTTCCTATGGCCAGCAGCGCCGTCTGGAAATTGCGCGCGCGCTCGTCAGCGAGCCCAAGCTGCTGCTTCTCGACGAGCCGGCAGCCGGCATGAACATCAAGGAGTCGGCAGACCTTCTGGAGCTGATCCGCTGGATCAACGAGGAGCTGCATAAGACGATCATCTTCATCGAGCACAACATGCGCGTTGTTATGAACGTTTCGGACTACATCTACGTGCTCGACCACGGCACGAAGATCTCCGAGGGCACGCCGGATGTTGTCAGCAAAGACCCGGTCGTCATCGAGGCCTATCTCGGCACAAAGAAGAATGGAGGCGAAACAGATGCTGCACGTTGAAAATCTCTGCGTCAATTACGGCGCGATCAAGGCCGTCCGCAATGTTTCGTTCCATGTGGAAAAGGGCGAGATCGTCTCGATCATCGGCAACAACGGCGCGGGAAAATCCTCCACGCTGCGCGCTCTGACCGGCATTGTCAAGCCCGCGAGCGGCTCGATCCGCCTGTTCGATCAGGAAATCGCGCAGACGAAGGCACATAAGATCTGCAACATGGGCATGGCCATGTGCCCCGAGGGACGCGGCATCTATACACGCATGACCGTGGAAGAAAACCTCGAAATGGGCGCTTACAACCGCAAGGACAAGGACGGCGTGAAAAACGACTTTGAAAAGGTCTATCAGCTCTTCCCGGTTCTCGCCGAGCGCCGCAAGCAGAAGGGCGGAAGCCTCTCTGGCGGCGAGCAGCAGATGCTGGCGGTTGGCCGCGCGATCATGCAGGCGCCGAAGATCCTGCTGCTGGACGAGCCGTCGCTCGGCCTTGCGCCGCAGGTCATCGAGTCGATCTTCGAGGTCGTCAAGGAGCTCAACCGCACCGAGGACATGCCGGTTCTTCTCGTCGAGCAGAACGTGTATCTGGCGCTCGAAGTTTCCAACCGCGGCTACGTTCTGGAGACGGGCGAGATCGTTCTGGAGGACACGTCGGAGAACCTGCTCAACAACGAAATGGTGCAGAAATCCTATCTGGGTGTTGACTGACATGGCATACGAAGTGATGCTTTCCCAGACATCGCAGGCGCTGCGTACGCCGGTCGTCTGGCGGCTGCCGGGATGCGGCAGCGGAAAAACGGCGCTGTTCTGCGGCGCGGCGCAGACACTTGGCACGGAGCTTCAGGCGCTTGGCGCGCGGCACATCTTTCTGGTTATCGGCCGGCACGCCGCAAAGACAGACACGGAGGCGGTCATTCTCAATAGCCTGCGCTCGTTGGGAATCACCTGGGACGTCTATTCTGAAATTCCGGCCGAGCCGCATCTGGAGGACGCCTTGCAGATGGCGGAGGCAATGAAGGGCGCGCGCTATGACGCGGTCGTCGGCGTTGGCGGCGGCAGCGTGCTCGATCTTGCAAAGCTGGCCGCGCACAATGAGGGCGGCGATCTCTCCTCGCGCGTCCGGGCGGCGGAATTTTCGGGACATCGCCTTCCTCTGGTGCTGCTTCCGACCACGTCCGGCACCGGAAGCGAGGTAAGCCCCTACGCGGTCGTGACCGTGGACGGGAAGAAGGTCTTTTATACATCGGGAAACCTTCTGCCGGATGTGGCGCTCGTTGACCCGCTTCTGACCGTTTCCATGCCGCCCAGGACCACTGCCGCGACGGCGCTTGACGCGCTGACGCACGCGCTCGAGGGCGCGATGGGAAGGCCGGTGCCGTTTACAAGCGCCATTGCCGCGGAGACGCTCCGGCTGATTCTGGACGCGCTGCCGCGCGCGCTGGAAAACGGGCAGGACGTGCAGGCACGCTATGATCTCTCGTTTGCCTCCGTGATGGCCATGATGGGCTATGCCATCGGCGGCGGACTCTACGCGCACAGCGTGTCGTATATTCTGACGCTGGAAAAGGGTGCGGCGCACGGCGTCGGCTGCGGTCTGGCGCTGCCGTTTACGATGAAGCTGAATGAGGCGTACATCAGGCCGCTTCTCGCGCGTCTGGAGAGCGTCTGCCCGGGCGCTTCACCCGCGGCGCAGATCCGCAGGCTGTATCTTGAAAGCGGCCTGCCGGAGAATTTGCAGGCGCTCGGATACCGGGAGGAGGAAATCCCGCGCCTGGCGGAGCTTCTTCTGGCGAAGTATGGCCGCAAAACGAACCCGAGAGCCTATACGGCAGAAGACGCGCAGAGGCTTTTTGCCGCGATGTATCACGGGAATCTGGAAGAACTTTAAAAAGCCTTCGGCGCCATCTGCTGCTGCCCGCTTTGCCGATGGAAGCAAGGCTTTTTGAAAAACCATGAAAATTCTAGCATAGAGGTATCAGTTATGAGCAATGAAAAGACCCTGACCCGCGCGTTCGGTTCGCCGCTGAAATACATTCAGGGACCGGACGAATTTGACTCCCTGCCGGAGTACATCGGAATTTACGGAAAGAACGCCGTGGCGCTGTTCGACGGCTTCCTGTTCCAGTCGCTGAGCGAGCGTCTGGGCAAGGACTGCGAGGGCACCGGCATTGCCTGCCACATGGAGCGGTTCAACGGCGAGTGCTGCGAAAAAGAGGTCGCCCGCGTAACGGAGCTGTGCGCGCAGGCGGACGTTCTCATCGGCGTCGGCGGCGGCAAGACGCTTGATACGATCAAGTTTGCCGCGAACCGGCTGACAAAGCCCTTCATCCTCTGCCCGACGTCCGCTTCGACCGACGCGCCGACGTCCTCCATGTCCGTCATCTACTCGGAGCAGGGCGAGCACCTGTATTGCACCATTCACCGCAAGGGCGCAGACATCGTTCTGCTCGACAGCAAGATCATTGCCAAGGCGCCGGTTCGGCTCTTTGTGGCCGGCATGGGCGACGCGCTGTCTACCTGGTTCGAGGCAAAGGCCAACGAGGCCTCCGGCCATGTCAACGAGATCGGCAAGGGCTATCAGCGCACGCTTCTGAGTCTCGCGGTGGCCGAGCTCTGCTACAAGGTCGTCATGGAGTACGGCGAGGCGGCAAAGCAGGCGATCGAAAAGGGACTTTGCACGAAGGCAGTGGAAAACGTCATCGAGGCGAACACGCTTCTGAGCGGCCTTGGCTTTGAAAACACGGGTGAGTCCGCCGCGCACGGTATCCACTCCGGCCTGACGGCGATCCCCGCGACGAACAAGTATTTCCACGGCGAAAAGGTCGCCTTCGGCACGCTCTGCGAGATGGTGCTGGAGAACGCGCCGCAGCAGGAATTTGAAGACGTGATGGGCTTCTGCTATCGCGTGGGTCTGCCGATCACGCTCGGCGATCTCGGCGTAGAGGCAACAGACGAGAACATCTACATCATCGCGAAGAAGACGGTCGACAACGGCCTGATCAACTCCGAGCCCGTCGTCATTACCGAAGAGGTGGTCTTCAACGCCATCGCGGCCGCGAACCTGTACGGCGAGAACTATAAAAAGGCGCACGCCTGAGACTGACAGAAACTGTCCTTCCATAAAACGCCGCAAAGCCCGAGCCCTTCTAGTGGGGTTCGGGCTTTGTGCCGCCGGACAAAACGCGCCCGGTTCGGCCAAACGCACAAGCAATGCCCCGCAATTTAAGAACATCCTACAAGAATATTCCGCTCGGTTGACAAACGCTGGAAGCGGGTGGTATGATGAAAAAAACGGAGGCGCGATATGGAAACAAGAGTTGCGGTAGTCAGCATTATTTTAGAGGCGGGAAGCGACGTAGAGAAGGTCAACGCTCTGCTGCATGAATTTTCGCCCTTTATTCTCGGGCGGATGGGCATTCCCTACCGCAAGCGCGCCATCAGCATCATCTCCGTGGCGATGGAAGCGCCGCAGGACGCGGTCAATACCCTCACCGGCAAGCTCGGACGGCTCCCCGGCGTGAGCGCAAAGACCATGTACTCCGGCAAGATCTACGCGGAGGAATAAGCAAAAACAGGTTTGAAAGCTCCCTGACGCTTAAATTCAAAGATTCTTTTTGTGAATCTTCTCGAATTGCGGCGAAAGCGATGCGTGTTTCCCCGGCCATGCGCTGCATGGGCGGGCAAAGCCGTATCCTTCGGGGTACGGTTTCTTTTTTGGAGGAAGCATGAAACGTAGAAACGCAATTCCCGGAACGCTCCGCCCCGCGCAGCTTGCAATCTTTCTGATCGCGCCGGTTCTGTGCGCGCTGGTGTGCCTGTGCGTCGGGCGGATGAACGTGCCGGTCAAAGATCTGCTTGCATCCTTGCAGGGGCAGGATATTGGGCGGCAGAAGGAGACGGTTCTCTGGTCGATGCGGCTGCCGCGCGTGCTGCTGGCGGCGCTGGTGGGCGCAGGACTTTCCGTCTCCGGCTGCGTGTTTCAGAGCATGTTCGCAAATCCGCTCGCCACACCCGACACCCTTGGCGTTGCGAGCGGGGCAAGCTTCGGGGCGGCCCTGGCGCTGCTTTTGGGATTTGGATTTTTCGGTGTGCAGCTGACGGCGTTTTGCTTCGGCATTGCGGCGGTGGCGCTGACGTGCCTGATGGGAAAGGGCGGCTCGCGCGCGTCGATGATCTTATCGGGCATTATGATGGGCTCGTTATTTTCTGCGCTCGTCTCGCTCGTCAAATTTACGGCGGACACGGAGTCGCAGCTCCCGGCCATCACCTACTGGCTCATGGGAAGCCTGAGCGCGGCGGGATTTGCGGCCTTGAAGCTCGGCGCGCCCGCGATTCTGGTTTCGTGTGCGGTGCTGCTGCTTGTGCGGTGGAAGCTCAATTTACTGCCGCTGTCCGACGATGAGGCGCGCACGTTCGGAACGAATATGAAGCGTCTTCGCGGCCTTTGCATTGTGTGCTGCGCGGCCATGACGGCCTCGTGCGTCGCGATGTGCGGGCAGGTCGGCTGGGTCGGGCTTCTGGTGCCGCATGTGTGCCGGATGATCTTCGGCAGCAGTCACGCGCGGCTGCTTCCGGCGTGCATCAGCTGCGGGGCGGTATTTATGATGGTGGTCGACACGCTGGCGCGGACGATCAGCGCGGCGGAAATTCCGGTGTCAATTTTAACGGCGATCATCGGTGCGCCGATTTTTATCACGATCGTGCGGAAAAAGGGGGGCTGGAGCCTATGAAGCTCTCGGTGCAGGGCGGATGCTTTTCCTATCATGCGGGGCAGCCGCTTCTGAAGGATATCGGCTTCGAGGCCGAAAGCGGCGACGTGCTGGCGATTTTAGGCCCCAACGGCGCGGGAAAGACGACGCTTCTGAAGTGCATGCTGAACCTTCTGCATTGGCGGGAGGGGCAGACGCTTTTAGACGGCGAGGATGTGCGCGCCTTGACGCAGCGCGCGCTCTGGCAGAAGGTCGCCTATGTGCCGCAGGCGAAGCAGACATCGCTTTTCTGTACGGTGGAGGAAATGGTTCTGCTCGGAAGAAGCAGCCATATCGGCGCGTTTTCCGCGCCCTCCAAGGAGGATCTTCATCAGGCGCACGCCGCCATCGAGCGCCTCGGGCTTATGCATCTGCTTGGCAGGCGCTGCTGCGAGCTGAGCGGCGGCGAGGTGCAGATGGTGCTCATCGCAAGGGCGCTTTCCGCCCAGCCCGGCGTTCTCGTTCTCGACGAGCCGGAGTCGAATCTGGATTTCAAAAATCAGCTGCTGGTGCTGGACACGATGGAGCAGCTTGCTGAATCTGGCCTTGCCTGCGTTTTCAACACGCACTTTCCGGCGCATGCACTGCGGCGGGCGAACAAGGCCTTGCTCCTCGGGCGGGGCGGAAAAAGCGTCTGCGGGAAAACACGCGACGTTGTGACGGAGGACAAAATCTCGGAATTTTTCGGCGTGCGCGCCGTCATCGGCGAAATGCAGACGCCATTGGGGACATATCAGGACGTGATTCCCGTGTCCATCGGGCGCGAAGGATGAAGGAGGGACGGAAATGGAGGACATCAGAGCGCGCATTTCGGCGCTGGCGGATGGAAATCTTCCCGACCACGCGGGCTGGGCTGCGCTCATTCGGGATGCGGGCGCGGAAGACCGGCTCTTTTCGCGAGATCTTGCCCGCGAGCGGGCGCAGGCGCGGTTTGGGCGGCAGGTCTTTTTCCGCGGGATCATCGAGTTTACGAACCACTGCAAAAACGACTGCTATTACTGCGGCATCCGCCGCTCAAACCGGGAGCTGTCGCGCTACCGGCTGACGGAGGACGAAATCTTAGCCTGCTGCGAGGAGGGCTATACGCTTGGCTACCGCACGTTCGTCTTGCAGGGCGGGGAAGACGGCTGGTGGACAGACGAGAAAATCACCGCGCTTGTCCGAAAAATCCGGGCAGCTTACCCGGACTGCGCCATCACGCTCTCGATTGGAGAAAAATCGCGGCAGGCGTATCAGGCGTTTTTTGACGCGGGCGCGGATCGGTATCTTCTTCGCCACGAGACGGCGGACTGCGCGCACTATGGAAAGCTCCATCCGCCCGCGCAGACGCTTTCGAACCGGATGCGATGTCTGTTTGACTTAAAAGACATCGGCTACCAGACCGGCGCGGGCATGATGGTTGGAGCGCCGTATCAGACGGCGGATACCTTGGCCAGCGACTTTGAATTTCTGGCAAAATTGCAGCCGCAGATGGTCGGCATGGGGCCGTTTCTGCCGCATCAGGATACGCCGTTCCGGGATTTTCCCGCCGGAAGCGCGGAGCAGACGCTCTATCTTCTGAGTTTGGTCAGGCTTTTGCTTCCGGATGCGCTGATTCCGGCGACGACGGCGCTCGGAACCTTAGACGGGCGCGGGCGGCAGGAAGGCGTTCTTTCCGGCTGCAATGTCGTGATGCCGAATCTATCGCCGATGGCAGTGCGGAAAAAATACTTACTTTACGATCACAAGGCCGGTATCGAAGACAGCGGCGAAAGCAGCCTCAAGAAGCTTCGCGCGCAGATGCAGGAGATCGGCTACACGGTCGCGGTTGGCCGCGGCGACTTTACAGGCGGGAGGGACACGCAATGATCAAAATCGCGGTATACGGCAAGGGCGGCATCGGAAAATCCACAACGGTATCGAACCTTGCGGCGGCGCTGAGCGAGAAGGGGCTTCGCGTGATGCAGATCGGCTGCGACCCGAAGGCGGACTCCACGACGCTTCTGACCCATGGCGCAAAGATGAACACGGCGCTGGGGCTCATGCGCGAGCGGAAAAATGACTTTACGCTCTCCGATATGGCAAAGAAGGGCTTTGGGGGCGTCATCTGCGTGGAGGCAGGAGGCCCCACTCCAGGTCTTGGCTGCGCCGGGCGCGGAATTATCGCGGCGCTGGAGAAGCTGGAGGAAAAGGGCGCGTATGAGATGTACTGTCCCGACGTTGTGTTTTACGACGTGCTTGGAGACGTGGTCTGCGGCGGATTTTCCATGCCGATGCGAACGGGCTATGCAGACCGGGTCTTCATCGTGACCTCGGGGGAAAATATGGCGCTGCATGCGGCGGCCAATATTGCGATGGCGGTTGAAAATTTCCGCGGGCGCGGATACGCCTCGCTCGGCGGCCTGATCCTCAACCGGCGGAACGTCAAAAACGAGGAAGAAAAGGTGAAGGAGCTCGCGGGCGACATTTCGTCCGGGATTATCGGGAGCCTGGATTTCAGCGAAACGGTTCAGCAGGCGGAGGCGCTTTCCAAAACGGTCATCGAGGCCTTCCCGGAGAGCGAGATGGCGGCGCAGTACCGCGCGCTGGCAGAATCCATTTTGCGCGCGTGCGAGGTGGCGCCATGTTAAAACGCGTCACACCGGACGATCTGAGCGGCGCGATGGTGCGCCTTGGGGATGTCAAAACCAGTGCGCCGTTTGTCTCGGGACTGGAATACGGCGCGCCGGCCAGAGGCGTGTGGAACATTGTCCACGTTGGCATGCTGATCCCGGGCGCACACCAGATCTATGTCTGCGCGGGAAACTGCCTGCGCGGCGTGGTGCTCACGGCGGCGGAAATGCACGCGCAGAGCCGGTTCTCCACAAT
>CAKUNY010000018.1 GCA_934668605.1 uncultured Oscillospiraceae bacterium
CTCTGGGTGGGCAACAAGCGCCTGATTAAACGCCGCCTGTTCGATCAGTTCATCGAGCAGGCGTATTCTATTTGAAATTTGTGGTGTAAATCGGAGCCTTGATAGGCCGTTTTGCCGCGATGCGCAAGCGCCTGCAAAAGAGAAGCCGTTTGCAGCATGTGCCGGTAGTCGAGGCCGCTCGTCGGCTCGTCGAAAAAGAGAACCGAGCGCTCGGCGGCAATGGCGGAGGCGATGGCAAGGCGCTGCTTCTGCCCGCCGGAAAGAGATGCCGGGTGCCGCTCAAGATAGGGCGTGAGGTCGAGCTTGCCGAGGATTTCCCGGGCTTGCGCCTCATCTTCCTCCGGCGTGCTGATGAGAACCTCGTCGAGTACGCTCTCGGTAAAGAGCTGGTGCCCCGCGTCCTGCATGACCATGTAGCAGCGGCTCAGCCGGTCGGAGGAGCGATATTTCGTCCCGTCTACCGTGACCGTGCCGCAGCGCTTCTCAAGGCCGCAGAAGCAGCGGGAGAAGGTCGACTTGCCCGCGCCGTTGTGCCCGATGATGCCGACAATGCCGCCGCATGGAATCTCCGCCGCGCCGATATGAAGCGTCTCGGGCGCGTTCTTATACGAAAAGCGAAAGCCGTCCAGCTTTGCCGTGCTGCCGGTGTGCGCTGCTTCTCTGGTAGGCCGCAGCGCGCCAAGGTCGCTTGTCCGGAGTCCCATCGCCTTGCGCGATTCTTCCGGAATGGCCGCAAACTGCGCGCTCGTGTAATCGCCGCAGATGCGCCCGTCTTTTACATACACATACCGGTCGGCCACACCGCGCAGGTAATAGAGCCGGTGCTCCGACAAGACGACGGTTTTGCCCAGCGATTTGAGGTAGACGATCGTCTCGCGCAGATCGGCAACTGCGTCCGCATCCAGATTGGAAGACGGCTCGTCGAGCACAAAGACCTGCGGCTCCAGCATAGCCGCGCCCGCGCAGGCGATTTTCTGCTTTTCACCGCCGGAGAGCTCAAAAATGCTGCGGCCCAGAAGCTTTTCCAGCCGAAGCGCCCGCACCGTCCGCTCAAACCTTCGGAGAATCTCACTCTTCGGCATGCCGAGATTTTCGCAGCCGAAGGTTATTTCGCTCGTGGTGTCGACGTTAAAAAACTGCGAGCGCGGGTTCTGAAACACACTGCCGACGAGTCTTGCCGTCTCATAAAGCGGCTGGGCAGACACATTTTTGCCGTCTATTTCAGCCGACCCTTCGAGCGCTCCTTCAAAATAGTGCGGGATGAGGCCGTTGATAAGCCGCGTAAGCGTTGTTTTGCCGCAGCCGCTTTCGCCGCAGAAAACGACGACCTGACCGTCCGGAATCGCAAGATCAACGTCAAACACGCCTCCCGCGGCCACGCCGGATGAATAGCGAAAGCTGACGTTTTGAAGCTGGATCATCCGAACCACCTGCTTCCAAGCGTCAGGGCAAAGCCTGCGATGCAGATAAAGATCATCATAAAATCCTGCGCGTGAAAGCCGATCTCGCAGAGATCTGTGCGTTTGCCGGGCGCGCCGAGTCCCCGCGTGAGTGCGGCGGCGGACAGCTCGTCCCCGATTTTGACGATCGAGATCATCAGCGGCACCAGCCGGTATTCCAGCATCCGTCCGGGGTGCTTTCCGCCGAAGCGGATGCCCCGCATGCGCATCGCGTCCGAGATGGCAGCGTTCTCCTCGCCGATGGTGGGGAAAAACCGGAAAATCACGGAGAGGGGAATGACGATCTTATCGGGTAAGTGCATCCGCCGCATCGCGGCAAGAAAGTCGCTGACGGATGTAGACGCGATCAGAAACGCACCCATCATCATGCCGGGAGCAAATCTCGTCATGATCGAGCTCACCGCCAGCAACAGAAATGCCGCAAGCCCTGAAAGTCTATAGAGCGCCAGCCGCTCGATCGCAAAGCACACGGCATACAAAGCCGCGTATTTCAGCGCCGTCTTCCATCGCCCCTCCGGCAGCAGCAGCGCAAACGGAACCGCGCTCAGAACGGGCTTTACGTAGTTCATCACGCCGCCGTTTCCGGTGGAGAACATCAGCGTCGTGACGGTGATCAGCATCAGAAGCTTTGTGCGCGGGTCAAGCAGCAGACCGCGCCGTTTCGCGGTGTGCGCGAGCGTTTCCATCAGGCGATACCGGCCTTCACGAAGTGCTTTTTGAGAAGGGCTTTTCCGATCAGACCGCCCAGCAGCGCAAACAGGAAAATGCCTGCGATGACCAGGACAATGCTCCACATGGGCATGACGGACATGATCTTGTCGGCGTATTCCTCGCCGAAGCCCGCGGCAAAGTCCGCGCGCGACTGCTCTGCCATGAAGTACATCGGGATGTACGTGCCGACCATCCAGAGGCTGAACACGCCGTAGCCGAGAAGCGTCTTTTTCATGCTGCGGTATTCGCCGGACTTCATGATAAGGTCACCCAGCAGACCGAACACAAGCCCCATCGGAACGCCCCAGAAGCCCATGCCGGTCAGACCCATGAGAAGGCCGGAGAGAACGGCCATGATCGTTACCATGCCGAACTTTTTGACACGCACGGCAAAGAGCATGAAGGGAATGCCGGTGATAAGCGTCCAGAGTGCGCCCAGCACGGGCAGGAAAATCGGCACAAAGCCGATGGGAATGGCCACGCAGCAGCCCAGGACAAAGTAGAGCACGGTAAAAAGGCCGATGTTGATGAGGTCTTTTGCCTGCAGCTTGTTGTTCATAACGATACCTCCAAAGATGAATTGCGTAATTGGTTAGTCAAATCTAACCGGAACGTATTATACCAACACCAAAGCCCGCCAATCTATATCCCGTTTGACAACTTTACTCCAAACGGCAGCGGATTTTGGCGCGAAAGGACAGACTCTATGCGCAATACCGAAGAAATTATCACGCAGTGCCGCGCGCTTCCGGGTGTTACCGTTTTAGAACGCGAGGACGGAGCCGAGCTTCAGCTCTCCACCCGGGAAGGGACGGGCTCCATGCGCTTTTTTCCGCTGTTTCCGGGGCTTACGCTGACGGCCATTTCCGTCAGCGCGCCCTGCTGGCCGGCTCCCGTGCCGGAGGATTCCGCGCCCGAGGCGAAGGGGCCTCTCATCATCAATTACTGCACGCGCGGCAGATGTGAGCTGGTTCTGAACGACAACCGGCACGTATTTCTGACGGCCGGGCACATGTCGCTGACGGAGAAGTTTGCCCGCAGCGAATATGTTTACCCCGGACGGGACTACGAGGGCGTGGAGCTATTCGTCGATCCGGAGCTTGCGCCGCGAGACGAACACCTCCTGCAAGAGGGCTTCGGCATTGATCTTGTGTCCCTGCGAAAGCGCTACTGCCCGGACGGGGAAACGTACATCGCGAAAGGGGCGCTTCCGGACGAGCTGCTGGAAAGGCTCTTTGGCGCTCCCGGCGAGGCTCCTGCCTTGCAGCGCATCGGGCGGAAAACCGCTGTGATCGACTGGCTCTCTCGCTTACAGTATGGATGCAGCGAAAAAGAGCCCGAACGCCTGACCTATTACACACGCGTCCAGGTGGAGATGGCGAAGCGCATCGAGGCGATTTTGCTCGAAGATCTGTCCCGGCAGCATACGGCGCGGGAGTTTGCCGCGCTCTTTTCCGTCAGCGAAAGCAGCGTCAAAAACTATTTTCGCGGCGTATTCGGCCAGAGCATCGCGCAGTACCTCATGAGCCGGAGAATGCGCCGCGCGGCGCAGCAGCTCACAGAAACGGCACTTCCCATCATCGACATTGCCGGGCAGGCCGGATACGAAAACCAGAGTAAATTCTCCGCCGCCTTCCGCCGGCACTTTGGCGTATCGCCGCGCGAGTACCGAAGCGGGAAGAAGCTCACGTCAAGCGGCGCGGACAAATCGGACAGGGGAGAAAGCGGCGCCTGATGCAGGCGGCTGCGCCTGGTAGTCTTCCGTCCGCGCAAAAAGCGCCTGCACCGCGAAGCTGCGATGCAGGCGAAATTTTTGGTTCTGGTCTTATGCCTTGGCGGGCTTGGATGCGCGGAGGATCATGCCGATCACGAAGCCGATGCAGCTGGGAATCAGCCAGCCGAGGTTCTTTTCAAAAAGCGGCAGGCAGTTATCGGCAAGTGCAACCAGCGTGTCCAGATGCAGGCTCTCCTGAAGGCTTCCGGGCAGCGTCTTCATGAAGTCGAAAATCGCGGCAGCCCAGGTGAAGATCATCGTAGAGACGTAGACTCTACGGTCATGGCCGAAGAGCTTTCCGGCGAAGGCCAGAATGATCAGCACGATCGCGGGCGGGTAGATGAGCATCAGCATCGGAATGGAGTACTCAATGATCGTGCTCAGACCCACGTTGGAAACTGCGAACGAGAAGACCGTAAAGATGATCGCCCAGACGGGGTAGGAGATCTTGCCGTGCGTCATTTTCACGAACGTCTCCGAGCAGGAGGTCACAAGGCCGATGGAGGTCTTGAGGCAGGCGAACGTGATCGTGACGGCGAGGATCAGCTGACCGACGGAACCGAAGTAATAGCCCGCGATCTGCGTCAGGGCAATGCCGCCGTTGGCGGAGGTTTCAAAAATGCCTCTGGACTGCGTGCCCATGAGAATCGTCAAAACATAGATGATGGCCATGAGAATACCGGTCAGAACACCAGAGCTCAGAACGTCCGCCGCGACCGCGTCGTCATCGTCAACGCCCATGCGGCGAATGACGTCAATGACCACGATGCCGAACGCCAAGCCCGCAATCGCGTCCATCGTGCCGTAGCCCTCAATGAACGACGAGAAGAACGCGCCGGTCTCATACGCTGCGTCGGGCTCCACGTCGGCAACCGCTGCGCCCGGATGAATGAGCGCGCGAATGACGAGAACCGCGAGAAACAAAAGGAAAATTGGATTGATGATCTTGCCGATCCAGACCGTGATTTTGCCGGGCTTTAACGAGAAGAAGAGGACGAACGCGAAGAAAATGGCCGAGAAAATGAGAAGCGCGATGGGCTCACGGGATGCGTCCGTCAGCATCGGGGTCACGCCGGTGGTAAAGGACGTCGTCGCGCATCTGGGAATCGCGAAGAGAGGTCCGATGGTGAGGTACAGAAGGCAGGTGAAGAACACGCCATAGCCCTTGCCGACCTTGCTGGATAACGTCTGCAAACCGTCCGAGTGCGTCGCGCCGATGGCAGCAACGCCGAAAATCGGAATGCCGACAGCCGTAATGATAAAGCCGACCATCGCGGCAACGACATTGCGGCCGGCCATCTGGCCAAGGTGAACGGGGAAAATGAGGTTGCCTGCGCCAAAGAACATACCAAACAAGGTTCCGGCCACCAGAATCTTCTGCCGGAGGGTCAATTTTTTCGCGGTCATAAAACAATCAGCTCCTTTGAAAATATAGTAGCCGAAATGGTTGAAAAATGGAATCGCATGATTATAATAGATATATGACGATTTGTCATAGTATCCGTCATACCCGTGGGAGGATTGTTCATGGACAGCAAGAAGCTTGAGATTTTGATGACCGCCATCGACCTTGGCAGCTTTTCCAAGGCCTCGGAGGTCGTGGGATACACGCAGTCCGGCCTGACGCACATGGTAGACAGTCTGGAGCGCGACATCGGCCTGACGCTGGTACGGCGCGACCATAACGGAATTACGTTAACCAAAGAAGGGGAGACGCTCATCCCGTCTATCCGGGAATTTCTGCGTGCGAACGCGAAGCTGGAAAACCAGATCGCCGCCATCACCGACAAAAAGCGCGATACCATCCGCGTCGCGGCCTACGCCAGCATCGCCATACACTGGATGCCGGAGATTCTGTACCGGTTCCGGCGCGTCTGCCCGAATATCGACGTGGATCTGCGCATGGTCGATAACGCGATCGAGCCGTTTGAGCTGCTGGAAAAGGGGAGAACCGACGTCATTTTCGCGGCCAGGCAGGCAGGCTTTTCCTGCGATTGGACGCCGCTTTGTCAGGACGCGATGTACGCGATCCTGCCGCCGGACTATCCCTTGGACGACCAGGAAGCATTTCCGATCGAGGCCTTCGAGGGAAAGGAATTTCTCATGCCGTACGGAAAATTTGATCTGGATGTGAAGGCTGCGTTTGCGGCCAATAATGTAAAGCCCAGGATCCGGCCGTGCCACGTGGACGACGAGACGGTCATCCGCATGGTCGGAAAGGGTCTGGGGCTGTCGATGATGGCGGAAATGATGCTCCGAGGCCGGACGAACGGCGTGCGGGCTGTTCCGATCAAACCCGCGACCGGCCGCGAGCTCGGCATGGGCATGCATATGCGAGAATCCATGCCGGACGGAATCCTCCGCCTGCGCGAGTGCGTGCTGGCCTTTATCGGGACGCTGTAGGCTTCCGGAGAAGAGACCGTCCGGAATGGCGGTCTTGACTTTTTGCATCCATGCGGCTATAATTAACGAACGCAACAAAATAAAAATTTTGTTGCGTTAAAAGGGGAATTTCAATCAAGACGTCAGCCGGACGGTTTTCAAGCCGCATCCGCTGCCATACAGGAGGTCTTATGGAAGCCTACAGTGACGCGCCGCAGGTGCTGCGCAATTTCTTATCCTATCACGAAACGGTCAAGGGTCAATCGCGCCGGACGGTTTCGGAATACTATCTTGATCTTCGGATGTTCCTGCGTTTCGTCCGGCTCATGCGCGAAGAGCTGCCGTACAAAACGCCGCTCGACGATATTCCAATCAAGGACCTCGGGCTCGACTTCATCCGCTCGATCACGACCTCCGAGGTGTTTGACTTTTTGTCATATCTCGCGAACGACCGCGAAAATCCGGAAGCTGCTTCCGGAGACGCCGGCATCGGCTCCGCCGCGCGCGCCAGAAAGCTCTCGGCCATCAAAGCGTTCTACAACTATCTGACGGTGTCCACAAAGCAGATCACGGAAAATCCGGTCAAGGACATTGAATTTCCGAAAATCCGTAAAAGTTTACCGAAATACTTATCGCTCGACGAATCCAAAACGCTTCTGAAAGCCGTCCAGGGGCCAAATCAGGCGCGGGATTTTGCGATACTCATGATCTTTTTAAATTGCGGCATCCGGCGCTCTGAGCTCGTAGGGCTCAATCTGACGGATGTTTATGACGACCGTCTGCGTGTAGTTGGTAAAGGCAACAAAGAGCGCATCGTCTATATGGGCTCAAGCTGCCGCAAAGCCATCGACCGGTACCTGATCGAGCGCAGTCAGATCGTGCTGTCGGACAACCGGGCGCTCTTTGGCTCGCGCGACGGCAACCGCATCAGCGTCTCTGCGGTCCACCGGCTGGTCAAAAAGCACCTGCTCGCCGCAGGCTTGGATTCCACACAGTTTTCCGCGCACAAGCTTCGCCACACGGCGGCAACCCTCATGCTCTCGAACGGCGTGGACCTAAAGACGCTTCAGGAGGTGCTCGGCCACGAAAACCTCAACACCACGCAGATCTACACCCACATCGAAAGCACTGAGCTCAAAATCGCCGCCGAAGCCAATCCCCTCTCCCATCTGGCTTTAGACGGCCCGGATACAAAATCAGAAAAATAATCTGAAATTTACAGAAAAAGAGCTGCGATTGAGAAAAATCGCAGCTCTTATGTTTCGCTAAAGCAGCTTTTTAGCCGCCGAGGTAAGCGCGCTTGACCGACTCGCTGGCCATCAGCTCCGCACCCGTTCCGGAAAGCGTGATGCGGCCGGACTCGAGCACGTACGCGCGGTCTGCAACCTGCAGCGCCATCTGCGCGTTCTGCTCGACGAGAAGAATCGTGGAGCCTGCCTTGTGAAGGCTCTTGATGATCTCAAAAATCTGCTCAACCAGCAAAGGCGCAAGGCCCATGGACGGCTCGTCGAGCATGAGAAGTTTCGGCTCGCTCATGAGCGCTCTTCCCATCGCCAGCATCTGCTGCTCGCCGCCGGAAAGCGTGCCACTGACCTGCGTGCGGCGCTCTTTGAGGCGCGGGAACAGCTCGTAGACATGCTCCAGATTTTCGTCAAACTTGCCGTTCGGACGCGTGTATGCGCCCATTTCCAGATTTTCTTCAACCGTCATTCTCGCAAAAACGCGGCGGCCTTCGGGGCACTGAACAAGGCCGGTCTGGACGATCTTGTTGGGAGCCACGCCCGTGACGTTGTGGTCCATGAACTGAATCTTGCCGCTTCTGGGCTTGAGTAAGCCCGAAATGGTGTTCAGAACCGTGCTCTTGCCCGCGCCGTTCGCGCCGATGAGCGTCACGATCTCGCCTTCCTGCACGTGAAGAGAAACGTCTTTCACAGCGTGGATTGCGCCATAGTAGACATGCAGATTTTCAACGGAAAGCAACATTTTATTGGCCCTCCTTTTTCTTGCCGAGGTAGGCTTCGATGACCGCAGGGTTTGCCTGAATGTCCTCGGGTGTGCCCTTGGCGATGATCTTGCCGAAGTTCAGAACGCAGATACCCTCGCAGATACCCATGACGAGGTTCATGTCGTGCTCGATGAGCAAAATCGCAATGCCGAACATGTCGCGGATGCGGACGATGTTGTCCATGAGCTCACTTGTCTCCGAGGGGTTCATGCCGGCAGCCGGCTCGTCAAGCAGGAGCAGACACGGATTCGTCGCCAGCGCGCGGACGATCTCAAGTCTTCTCTGCGCGCCATACGGAAGCGAGCCCGCCTTGTGGTCCGCCATATCCTGCATGTCGAAAATGCTGAGAAGCTCCAGCGCGCGCTCCTTTGCGATGCGCTCCTTGCGCCAGTACTGCGGCAGGCGGAACATGGCCGTGCCGAGGGAGTAATGCGTCTCGTTGTGAAGGCCAACGAGCACGTTGTCAAGAACCGTCAGATCTCTGAACAGACGGATATTCTGGAAGGTTCGGGCGATGCCCATCTGGTTGACCTGAATGGTGGTCTTCCCTGCTGTGTCCATGCCGTCGAGCAGGATGGTGCCGCGCGTCGGCTGATACACTTTCGTCAAGAGGTTAAAAACCGTCGTCTTGCCCGCGCCGTTGGGGCCGATCAGACCGGCGATCTCGGTTCTGCCGATGGCGAAGTTGAAGTCGCTGACGGCGCTCAGGCCGCCAAAATCAATGCCGAGGTGGCGCGCTTCGAGAATCGGGGGCAGCGAGATATCGCGCTCGGGGATGATATTTGTTGCGGGAACCGGAACAAGCTTTGTCTTGGGTCTTTCAGTTCTGCTCATCGTCAGCATCCTCCTTACCTTTTCTCAGCTCCGGCCGGAACACAAAATTGAGGCCCTTTTCAAGCACTCTGGACATCGAGAAATCGTAGCTGCCGAACAGTCCCTTCGGGCGGAAGATCATCATGATAACCAGCGCCAGCGAGTAAGCGACCATACGGTAGTCCGCCACCGAACGAAGCAGCTCCGGCAGCACCGTCAGAACCGTCGCCGAGACGATCGAGCCCAGCATCGAGCCCATGCCGCCGAGGACGACAATGACGAGAATTTCAATGGACTTCATGAATTTGAACGTCGAGGGATAAAGAGAGCCAAGATAGCCCGCGTACAGGCAGCCCGCGATACCAGCGAGCATCGCCGAGAAGACGAACGCCATCGTCTTATAATACGTCGTGTTGATGCCGACGCTCTCGGACGCGATCTCGTTGTCGCGGATGGAGAGGATGGCTCTGCCGTGCTTGGATTTCATCATCGTGTGGATGAAGAAGCACGCGAGAACGACGCAGATGAAGACCAGCGTCACAGACGCGAACTTCGGGATGCGCTTGAGGCCTGCCGCGCCGTAGGTAAAATCGAAGCCGAGCACGGAGTCGATATTCGTCAGCACAACGCGGATGATTTCGCCGAAGCCCAGCGTGATGATCGCCAGATAGTCGCCGCGCAGACGAAGCGCCGGGATGCCGATGATGATGCCAAAAATACCGGCAACCACAGCGCTGATGACGATTGCAGCCAGAATATACGGAATGAGCGCGGCGGTATTGCCCTCTTTCAGAAGCGCCGCTGCGGGGGTTGCCTTCATGAAAATGCCGCCCGCGTAAGCGCCGACCGCCATGAAGCCCGCGTGACCCAGCGGCAGCTGGCCGAGATAGCCGGTCGCGATGTTCAGGGAAACCGCCAGAATGATGTTGATACCGACGGTGATCAGAATGCCCGTCCAGTAGTTCGTAATAACGCCGGAGGAAATGAGCCCGGTCAGCAAAAAGTAGAAGCCGACCACCAGTGCGAGGTTGATGATGTACCGCACAGGCATGGGGATACGGATTTTCGATCTTGTTTTCATATCGGCACCTCCCCCATCAGACCTTTTCCGTGACCGGGTGACCCATAATGCCGGACGGCTTTACGAGCAGCACCACGATCAAGATTGCAAACACGACCGCGTCCTTCCAGACAGAAAGACCGACCGCCGCGACGAGCGCTTCGAGAAGACCGATGGCAAAGCCGCCGATCATCGCGCCAGGAATCGAGCCGATGCCGCCGAGAACAGCCGCGACGAACGCCTTCAGGCCGAGCATCGAGCCCATCGTGGGCGACGCCTGCGAGTACGCGCAGAGATACAGAACCGAGCCGATACCGGCCAGCGCCGAACCGACCGCGAACGTAAAGGAAATCGTTTTATTCAGGCTGATGCCCATCAGCTGCGCAGCGCCCATATCCTCGGAAACCGCGCGCATCGCCTTGCCGAGCTTCGTCTTCTGGACAAGAAGCGTCAGCGCGACCATTGCGATCACGGCGACGATGATGGTCAAAATCGCGGTATAGCTGACCGTAACGGAGCCGAACGACACATTGCCGGGAACAAGCGTGTCCATGCTCTTGGTGTCAGCGCCGAACAGAAGCTGCGCACCGTTTTCAAGCAGGAACGAAATGCCGATAGCTGTGATCAGAAGCGAAAGACGGGGCGCCGAGCGAAGAGGCGTATAAGCAACCTTCTCAATCACAACGCCAAGCAGCGTACTTGTGACAACAGCCAGAACAACGGAGAGAATCGGGTGCAGGTGGAACGCAGTCATGGCATAGAACGCGGTATACGCGCCGACCATGATGATGTCGCCGTGGGCAAAGTTCAGAAGCAGGATGATACCATAGACCATGCTGTAGCCAAGGGCCACCAGCGCATACACAGAACCTGTCTGCAAGCCGTTAAACAGCTGGGAAACAAACAAACTCATGAGCTTTCTTTCCTTTCTTTCATCTTTCGGACATCCGATGGCTGTCTCTATACACTAAATATAGGGGCACCCATCGGACGTCCGGAAAACGGCCTTTGGGAGGGGAGCTTGCGCTCCCCTCTCAAAAAACCGTGCCGGGTCAAAACTTAGAACATTTCTTTGAAGACTTCCTCGCCGCCGGTCAGCTCGATGATCGCAACGGACTTGATGGGGTTGTTGTCGGAGTCGAAGGAATAAGTACCGGTAATGCCCTTCACGCCGTCCATGGTCTTGATGGCGTCAATGACAGCCTGCTTGTACTCGTCCGTACCAGCCTCGAGGCCGGCGTCTTCCGCAGCCTTCAGACCGTAAGCCATGATCATGGATGCATCGTAAGCAAGAGGCGCAAACATATTGGGGACTTCTTCCACGCCGAAGGTCTCACAGTAGTCCTTTTCGAACTGTGCAACGTCTTCGGTGCCGGGCGCGTAGCCAGAGCAGTAGACGCTGCCTTCGAGTTCTTCTGCAGAAGCATAATCCTTGACGGAGCCGAAGCCGTCGCCGCCGAGGAAGGTGGCGGTGCAGCCTGCCTGACGGGCAGCCTGGATAGCAAGACCAGCCTCACCGTAATAGATCGGGCAGAAGACAATGTCGGGGTTCTTGGAAGCAATGTTCGTCATCTGTGCCTTGAAGTCCTTGTCGCCGGTAGCAAACGCCTCGGTGTCGACAATTTCAAGACCCATGCGCTCGGCCTCAACGACGAATGCGTTCTTCAGACCTTCGGAGTAGTCACTGCCGGTTTCGTAGAAGATCGCGGCGGTCTTGGCATCCAGCTTTTCAACGGCGTAATCCGCCATCTTCTGACCCTGGAACGGATCGATGAAGCAGGCACGGAACACGTTCGTGCGGACCTCGCCGGTGTCTTCCATAACCGTTACGCCGGTTGCGGTAGCGGAAGCGGTGATCTGGGGCATGTTGTCTTCATAGGTCGCGTCGGCAAGGCCGATGGTCGCGCCGGTCAAAACAGAGCCGATGACAGCGGTGATGCCGTTTTCCTTGGCAAGGTTGTAAGCGTTGACAGCCTCGACGCCGTCGCCCTTGTCGTCATATTCCTTGACAACAACCTTCTTGCCGTTGATGCCGCCGGCAGCGTTCAGCTGGTCGAAGTACATCATCACAGAGTTGCGGACAGGAATGCCGTACTGTGCGTAGTCACCGGTGGTGTTGCCGATGAACGCGATCGTGATCTCGCCGTCGGTCGCGGCTGCATCGGAAGCGTCAGCGGCTTCATTGGAAGCGGTTTCGGTGGATGCGGTGGATTCGCTTGCCTGTGTGGTGCTGGAGCTCTGCTCGGTCTTGGCCGCGCAGCCTGCCATGACGCTCAGCAGCATGACGACTGCCAGCGCGAAGCAGAATAACTTCTTCATGTTCTTCATCATTTCTTACCTCATTTGCGAAATATTTTTCAGCTGTACGCGACAGCATGAAATCAGTTTTTTGTCTCAACGAAGGGCCATAGTCAAAACAATAGCGGCTCTGCAAAAAGCAAAGCCGCTTACCTTTGATTCTTCCTAGGCCGCCTCACGCGCCCCGTTGGAAGCATCCAGCGCATTTCTGCTTTTTGCCATATTCAGTTGCTGCATAATGCGTACGACAAGTACAAGAAGTACAAGCGCCGCAAGCCCTACCAGTACGGTAAGGTTCATAAGCAGGCAAATAAAAATGGACACGGCCAGAATGGCAGCGTCCAGGCAGATAACATGGGATGCGGATGCCTTGCGAGCGCAAGAACAAGCCGGTGCGCACGCAGCTGCATCGGTACGGTTCGACTGATTCATCTGAGCCATTTCGTAACGCTTCATCTCGTGCGCCCCTTCGTTTTTGATGTGCCCATTATAATCTCGTACTTTACTGCTGTCAAGCGTTAAATCCCTGAAAGAAGTCGAAAAATGGCAGTTTGATTTTGTGCAATTTGTATAGGCACCAGAAAATACG
This sequence comes from uncultured Oscillospiraceae bacterium, assembly GCA_934668605.1. Taxonomy (GTDB): domain Bacteria; phylum Bacillota; class Clostridia; order Oscillospirales; family Oscillospiraceae; genus CAG-170. The sequence goes on from CAKUNY010000018.1 coordinate 13,093, forward strand.
GAATATTGGAGGAATACTTGCATTTCCGGTCAATATTTGGTATTCTATAGAGGTCGACTGGCGATTTTCGTCAGAACAAGAAAAAGGTGTGTGAAAAGAATATGGAAAAAACCACGAAGCGCCGCTTCGGCGATCGGAAGGACGGCGTGCTGCTGCGCGATCTCGACGGCATGCATTTCATTACCCCCATCATCTATCCCAACCGCTGCGACAACGAGGCCTATCTCTCGGAAACGATCGATCTGACCAATATGAACGCGTATCTGGAAAAGAAAAACGCGGAGCATCCAGACTTCCCCTATACGATGTTCCACGTCATCGTCGCCGCACTCATCAAGACGATCACGCTCCGCCCGAAGATGAACCGCTTCATCGCGAATAAGAACTTCTATCAGCGAAACGGCGTGTCCGCGTCGTTCGTGGTCAAAAAGCAGTTTGCCGACGAAGCGGCCGAAGCGCTCGCCGTTGTGCGCGGGAAAGACGAATCGACGTTAGATACCATCCATGAAGACCTCCGGCACCAGATCATGGACTGCAAGGACATGACGAAGACGGATACCTCGACGGACTTCATGGACATTTTCAACCGCATGCCGCGCTTTCTCGGGAAATTCATCGTCTGGCTTCTCACGCGGCTGGACGTGCATGGCTGGATCCCTGCGTCGATCATCGAGACCGACCCCTATTACTGCACGGTCGTCATCTCGAACCTGGGTTCTATCAAGCTCCACAGCGGCTACCACCACCTGACGAACTGGGGCACGTGCTCGGTGTTCTGCATCATCGGCGAAAAGTCGCTTCGCCCGGTTTTTAAAGCGGACGGCAGCTATGAAATGCACGAGATGTTAGATCTCGGCCTCACCATCGACGAGCGCCTTGCCGACGGATACTACTATTCCAAGACCATTAAGCTCCTTCGTAAGCTTTTGGAGAACCCCGAGCTTCTCGAGACGCCCGCAAATCAGGAAATCGAATATTAAAAGTCCATAGGGCGGACGACGCTGTCCGCCCTTGCCATATTTCAAAACCAATACGCGCCACACGAAAACCGAAGGATGAAGCAAGCCGCTCCATCCTTCGGTTTTTCATCAGCTTGTTCTCTTATGATAGACGAACGCGTTCGGAAGCAGGCGGCCGCCGGGAAGCGCCAGATTGTTGCAGCGTGTGACGTACTGTCCGTCATACCACATAATGGCGCTCGTGCCGCCGTCGACGTTCATGGCCTGCACCGCGCCGTGCCGCGCTAAAATGGCGGAGCATTCGTTGACGCTGGTGCCGAGAATGTCGTTCTCCGGCATACGCCCTTCAATGACGAGCAGCAGCATTTCCTGCCGGCTCGACTGCCCGATGCAAGCGCGCGGGGCCTCGCTCGTCCAGTAATTGCTCTGGATGATCTCGCCGTCGATAATGAGCGCAGGGTTAAACTCCGTTGCGTCGCGGCAGTCCGCGCGAACCGCCTCATCAGACCTGCGAATGCAGACGGTGTTGTCCGTCAGAATCTCGAACCTGGCATACGGAAAATCATCCATGTAGGGGTAATGCTCCCCGTAGGCGACCCCGTCGCTCATCGCAAAGCCCGCGAGCTCTCCGCCGTTCCCCTGCCCGCCCGGGTCAAGAAAGCCGTTGCACGTCATGGACAACAGTCCGCCATGCGCCTCAGCGATCTCCCCGACCGTCTGGCCGTAGCTGCCGAGCCCCTCCGACATTTCAACGCTCAAGCGCGCCGGAACCTTCGCGACCGCCAGCACGCCCCGGTACTTTTCCCCCGCGACGCGCACGAGCAGCACCTTCTCCTGGAAATTCACGGCCAGCACCTGCTCGCCCATCGTCGTTCGGATGCACGTCCCGGACTGATTGAGGCCAGACTCGTTGATGTTGATTCCAGCCCAGCCGTTTGCAAGCGCTTCCGGGTGTTCGTCCAGATACGTTTGCATCGAATCGCGGTCAAGCTCCCAGAAAACATCATAGAAGTCGTCCTCCGTGATCTGCGAGGCCGCCTTTTCCGGAACGGTCAAGGGCACGACCTTTGCGTCCGTTTGACTGCCGAAGTTCCAGTTCTCAAAGAGCTTCCACGTTGCTGCGCCGTCGGAATACGTTAAATCTGCGATCTTGTCTGCAAGCGCAACCTCGTGCGCGGGAGACGCTGCCTCAATGCCGTTCGGAAGCGCAGTCGGCGAGAACGTAAGGCTGCCTGCCGCCGTGTCATAGTAGTAAGAGACCGGCGAAAGCATGCCTTGCATACTATCGTAGAATGTCGCAATGACCTTGACCGCATCACCGTCCTTGTAGGCAGACACCATGTAGCCGGAGCTGCCCTGTATCCAGTTCGTGCCGAACGCCGTGCCGGGGTCTAAGGCGAGCGCCATGCGGCTGCTGCGCAGATCGTAGACAAAGATGCCGAAGTAGCCGTGGAACACGACGTAATTTTCGTCCGCGTAGTCTGTTTCAATGCCGACGCCGATGGACATATCGGCCGTCAGCTCCGGCTCCTGCCGCATGCCGCAGAGCGTCCCGGTTTCAAGCGAGTAATAAAGATGCTGAACGACCTCTTCCTGCGAAGACGCTTCCCAAATAGTCAGCTTCAAGGTCTTATCGTCGAGCACCTGCTGCGCCCACGTCCGGCCAGCAACCGGCGGCTTTCCGGTCGCGACGAAGTAATCCGCAATTGCGCCGTAATAGTGTGGGAAGTTCCCGATCATGCCGTTTTTGCGCGAATCCGCGCCGGTAAACGTGCGCGCTTTCTCCTCCGAGGTCAGAACCCAGAGCGCCGTTTCGAACTGATCATAGACTGCCGTCCGGATGGCCGCTTCCTCTTCAGCTGTGAGCGCGGGCTCGTCGGGGGTCTCCTGCGCCGTTTCTGCCCAGTTTTCACCGAGGGTCATGGTGGCAAGCGCATCGTCGCCCGGCGCGGGGATGTCCGTAAAGATCACAGCATCGCCCTGATCGCCCAAGCTCAGGCGGACGGAGGTGATTTCCGCATCTGCGTAGGTTCCGATCTGGAATGGCACTCCGGGTGCGGCAGCAAGCGCCGAACTGACGCTGCCTTCCGTAAAGCGGAGCGTGACGGCGTTAAAGTTGACGCTTGTCATCTCGCCGGAACCCGTTTCCTGCATGCGCCGGTCGGCGATGCCGAAGACGATGGTCTGCCCGGCCATCTGCGTCTGATATACACCGTATCCCGCGTCGTCGTTTACACGTCCCGTTTCCATCTGCGTGATTTGGATCTCGCCGTCCACCTTCTGCGCCAGCATCAAAATCGTGTCCAGACTCGCGTCTTCGTTCGTCCGCTTTGCCGTGACGATGGTTCCGAGCCTGCATGGGCTAAAGTTGCAGTCCACGATCGGATTCGGTGCTGTTTCGCGCAGAACCGCCGCGCTTACCTCGTCGTTCAGCAGATTCACGAGCGTATACGTCCAATTGCCGTTTTGATCCTCAATCACCAGCTGTCCATCAAGAACGCCGTATTCCCAGCCTTTTCCGGAGAAATTGGCTTGATCGTCCCGGTTCGGCGTTTTTGCACCGTCCAGTTGATGTTTGATTGTGCCTGTGCGAACCACACGCGCCGCGTCCTCCGACGCAAGGTTTTCATTTGTCAGCTGATAGAGTGTACCATCAATCTGAACCATAGGCGGAAGAAGATCGGGCGTAGACACCGTATGATCTGCGGCGCTGTTCGTAAATGTGCAGGCGGCCAGAAGCAGACACGCGCCGATGACAACGATCAGGGTGACAGCTGTCATCTTTGGCTTTTTCGCGATCAGCCGGATGCGCGCGCGGAGCGTCTTTTTGCCGGAGACCATCGTTGTGGCGCAGAGCGCCGCCTGCATGGGGGTGCGTTTGCCGGAGATCTGGTCAAGAAGCGTCCGTCCGTAGGCGATGCGTGCGCTGTCCTGCAAGCCCCGCAGCGCCAGATCGTCGCAGGCCAGCTCGCAGTCGATGTTCGATAGCCGCGCGGCCAGCCACACGAACGGATCAAACCAGTACACAGCCAGAAGCAGCAGCCGCAGCGCGCACCAGATGTGATCGCGCCGCTTATAGTGCGTCACTTCATGCAGCAGCACGTACCGGTTGGGCGCGCCGTCTTCGTCTATGGATTGCGGCGTCAGGTAAATTGCCGGGCAAAACAGGCCAAAGAGGCACGAGGACGGCAGGATATCCGTTATGTAAACCGGAATTTTGCAGTCCGGTACCTCCAGCCGTACCCGGCTTTTCTTCAATCGAGCAGCCAGAACGGCGTTCTGCCCCAGCATCACGAGGCGTGCAAGCGCCGCGCCAATACCCCAGATGAGATAACAAATCGTGAGCGGCGCGGGCTGAAACCGTGCGGTCCGGTTCTCAGAATCAGGAGAAGCGGCCTGCGCCTGCTGCGTCTGCGTCGATTCATGCGCTTCCGCAATCAAAGCTTCGTCTGTAAATGCCGCCGTTTCTTCCATATAAAGCGGGTTCACGGCCTGCGGAATCTGCGCCGGAATCGCCGCGTCCTCCAAAGCAGCCGCCATCTGCTGCTCCGGCACATAGTTCATCACACTCGCGCGGCTTTCGCCAATCGAAACCGGAACCAGCAGCCGCACCGCGACGAGCAGCCACAGCGCATATTGCAGCCGCGGGCTGATTTTCCCGCGCAGGAGAACTCTTAAAAGCGCCAGAGCCAGAATGAGCACGGAGGACGAAATGAGCACCTCCAGAATCTGCCGGTTCATAAGCCCTCCTCCGCCTGCTTGAGCATGTCGTAGAGCTCTTCGAGATCATTTTTGGAGAGCTTCGCGTTATCAATGAAGTTGCTCATGAGTAACCCAAAATTTCCGCCGAACGCGCGCGAAAGGAGCTGCTGCGTCTCGGA
>CAKUNY010000019.1 GCA_934668605.1 uncultured Oscillospiraceae bacterium
GCGTAGCAGCAAAGCACCGCATAATGAAAAAGACCGGAGCACCCGTTTGTACGGATGCTCCGGTCTGCGATCAGACTATGTATGAATTGCCGGTAGATGCGACATTTGGGGTAGTCTACGATTTGTTTGATTTCAAGTTTGTAATCGGTCATAGGGCAAAATCCTTTCTGAATGAGACGATGGAAATGGTCTTGCAAGTGACGAAAAATAGGATTATAATTATCTTATAAAAGGGGAGTGCGAAAGCCAAATTCTGTGAAGGGAAGGGCAATCATAAGCGTACCTGCTATGCGGAAAATTGCCTTAAAATTTTCCCTTATTTTTTCCCTTATGAGATTGGTTAACCGCGGTTAAGGGTGGTTAAAATGCTCTTGAAAAGTTCGTATATCCATAGAGGAATGCTGCAAAATGCGAACTTTAGCTATGGGTATCAATCCTCGTTGGCAGTTCAAGTCCTTGTGCCCCTGCCAGAAAATAGCCAGTAATTCTTTGAATTTCTGGCTATTTTTGCATCTATAGAACAAAGTGAAACCCCATTCTTTCCGTCTTAAATGTGCCCAATAAGATCTGCGCGCCAGCTTACGCTGCATCTGCTGCCTGACTGGATCTCCCGTTTCATGAAACCATCATATCTACAGAAAGCCATGAGCGCTTGCCTTGCAGCACCGATCGAATCAGCGCAGCTGCGATTTTGCGGTGGAGAATCTACTGCGCCCAATGGGAAGCCTCCAACACAATAAATTCGACGCCGGAGGGAAGCTGCCACTCCGGCGTCGGTGCATACTTTGCCTGATTTCAGCGTATCTGCGATTTCACCATCTTATGACCAACGGAGTCCAAGATGCGTAAGGAGTGGCACGCTTGCGATTGCTGCGAGAGCTTCCGCGAAATTTTTGCGGCGCAATCAAGTGAAGGCCGGTTTCAGACAGCGCGGTCACTGCTTTTTGGGAGCAAGGATGGATGTACTACCCTGATTGTTCTGCCTGAGAATACGTTCGATCTCCTGCTGGGTCTGCATGACCTCGTCGTGGAAGCTTCTGGCAGAGACGCGCACCGCGCCATGACCGAGAATAATCAGCTGCTCTAGGTTATCGGATGTAGCTACGCGCACCTTTTTCCGGCCGCGCAGCTCATAGGTCACGCGCTCAATATACGAGTCCGCCGTCTCGGCTTCCTGTGTGTAGACAATAAAAATGTTGTGGTACTTTTCAACCGAGCCAAGATTTTGCGGCACCTTGTACGCGTCAAACACCAGAATCAGGTTGCAGCCGCGATAGCCCTGATAGTTGCAGAGAAGGTTCATCAGCACGTGCCGCGCCGCGTCCAGACTGTCCCGTCCAATTTCCTTGAGCTCGTCCCATGCGAAAATGATATTGTACCCATCGACCAGCACAAACTCCTCCGCGGGCTCCATCTGCGCCAGGAGTTCGCGCTTATCCTGCGAGCGAAGCGCCATCATGGGAAGCACATCCCGCCTTTTGATCTGCCCATACGTCCGCTCAAAGATCGACAGCAGCTCCTTTTCGAGCTCCGGCGCGCCGCCTGGGGCAACCGAGCGCACGATCCGTTTGGGCGTTTCTGCTTCTTCGGCCTTCTCCCGGAAATCCAGCAGCGGCAGATGCGCCATTTGATCGACCTCGTCCCACTTGACCTCGAAGCCCGCGCCATGCGAGCAAAAGACCGAGCCCGTCGGATGCAGAAGATCGCGCTCGGGGTCGTAGCCGATGGCCTTTACGATCTCGTCTTGCTCCGAACACGGGCGATAGCCGTCCGGCTGGTAGGTGATGCGCCCCTGACCTCTGGTGTAGGCCGTGACCTCGGCGGTGTAGCCCCGCAGAAGGCGCACGGGGCCGGCACCTGAAATGACGGCTCGGCTTTCTTCTAACTCCGGCGCGGAAAGAACCGCGTGCATGCGCTCCAAGTCCGTCATCGCCCGGCCGACAAACGTCGCCGGAACCTCCAGCCGGAACGAGTACCACGGCTCCAGCAGCACTGACTGCGCCTTCCGCAGCCCCTGCCGCACGGCGCGATACGTCGCCTGCCGGAAATCGCCGCCCTCGGTGTGCTTGAGGTGCGCCTTGCCGGAGACGATCGTGATGCGAAGATCGGTCACAGGGCTGCCGGTTAAAACGCCGGGCTGCACCGTTTCCTGCAAATGCGTGAAAATCAGCCGCTGCCAGTTTCGCGCGAGCACGTCCTCGCTGCACATCGTGTCGAGCACAATGCCGCTGCCCGGTTCGCCGGGCTCTAAAAGCAGATGCACCTCCGCGTAGTGCCGCAGGGGCTCATAGTGCCCCACGCCTTCAACCGGCGCTGCGATCGTCTCCTTATAGACGATATTTCCCTCGTCGAAGCTGACCGACAGATCAAACCGGCTTTTGATCAGCTTCTGCAATATTTCCATTTGCACCGCGCCCATCAGCTGCACGCGAATCTCCCGCAGCTGATGATCCCAGAGAAGATGCAGCTGCGGGTCTTCCTCCTCGAGCCTGCGAAGCTTTAAATACGCGCCCTGTACGTCGTCGGTGTCTACGTGCATCCGGTATTCAAGAACGGGCTCCAGAACCGGCGCATCCACGCCCTTGCCGCATCCGAGATGCTCGCCCGCCTGCGTCCGGCTGAGGCCTGTCACCGCGCAGATCGTCCCGGCGGGCGCGGCTTGCAGGAGGGTAAATTTGCTGCCGGAATACAGCCGGAGCTGGTCGGCCTTCTCCTCCCAGTCTTCCCCGCGCAGAACCTGCTTGACCGCGAGCGTTCCGCCCGTGACCTTCAAAAATGTCAGCCGCTCGTCCTTTTCACCCCGCGCGATTTTATAGACCTGCGCGGAAAAATCCGCCGGATACTTGGGCTCTTTCGTATAGCGCTGCAAGGCAGACAGCAGCTCGTCCACGCCCTCCATCCGAAGCGCCGCTCCAAAAAAGCACGGGAATACGCGGCGGCTCGCGATCAGCTCCGCAATTTGCGCGTCCTCCAGCTTTCCGGTCGCCAAAACCTGTTCCATAAGCCCTTCGTCGAGGAGGGCCAGCTCCTCATGAAGCGCCGTTTCGCCGCCGTCAAAGGCTACGCAGGCATCTGACAGCTCCCGCTTGAGCTCGTCCAGGAGGCCGTCTTTCCCTTTTCCGGGCAAGTCCATCTTGTTGATAAACAGAACCGTCGGGATCCGATACCGGCGCAGAAGCAGCCAGAGCGTTCTTGTGTGGCTCTGCACGCCGTCCGTTCCGCTCACCAAAAGCAGCGCAAAATCGAGCACCTGGAGCGTTCGCTCCATCTCGGCGGAAAAGTCCACATGCCCCGGCGTGTCCAGAAACGTGATGCTTGCCTCCGGAAGCGCCAGCTCCGCCTGCTTGGAAAAGATCGTAATGCCGCGCGCGCGCTCCTGTTCGTCCGTGTCCAAAAACGTGTCCTGGTGGTCGACCCGGCCAAGGCGTCTCGTCGCGCCGCCCCGGTAGAGCATGGCCTCCAAAAGCGTCGTCTTGCCCGCATCCACATGCGCCATCACGCCAACGCAAATATGCTTCATAGAAAACCTCCCGCTTGCAAAAACCTCGTAGAGTTTCGCCTCGCAAGGCGAAATAAAATGTCAATCCATTTTATCCGGCGGCTTTGCTGACCGGAAAAATACCGCTCGCCTTGCAAGTGTGGAATTTTGCGCCAAGGGCGCAAAATTCTGCGCGCAGTCAAGGCGCCTCCCTTTTGTCAAAAAAGCAATCCGCTTTTTTGACAAAAAATGCGTCCGGAACCGTCACGGCTCCGGACGCTCTATTCTAATTTTAAGCGATTATCACGAATTATGCAAGCAGCTTTTCCAGCGCCGCGATCTTGAGGCTCACGCAGAAGACCTCCATCGCCTTCTCGAGCTCCGCAACGGGCGGAAGCGACGGGGCAATGCGGATGTTGGAGTCCTGCGGGTCGACGCCGTACGGGAACGTTGCGCCCGCGCCGGTCATGACAACGCCTGCCTCCTTGCAGAGCGCCAGCGTCCGCTTGGCAAGGCCGGGCTCGGTGTTGACCGAGACGAAGTAGCCGCCCTTCGGCCGCTGCCAGGTCGCGATAGCAAGCGGCGCAATTTCCTTGTCCAGCATCTCGAGGACGCAATGGAACTTCGGGGCAAGAACGGCCGCGTGCTTTTTCATGAGCGCGAGCGTGGTTTCCTTATCCTTGAGGTACATCACGTGCCGCAGCTCGTTGACCTTATCGTACGAGATCATCTGAATGCCGATCAGCTTCTGCATGTAGGCCTGATTCGCCTCCGAGCAGGCCATGACGGAAATGCCGGCGCCCGGGAAGGTGATTTTCGAGGTCGAGGCGAACTCGAAGACCATGTCGGCGTTGCCCGCCTCGCGGCAGAGCGTCAGAATATCCTCGAACGGAACAAAATCGCCCTCAAACTCATGCACGCAGTAAGCGTTATCCCACATGAGCATGAAGTCCTTCGCCGCGGGCTTCATGGCCGCAATGCGATGCACGGTTTCATCGGAATATACAATACCGTCGGGGTTCGAATACTTCGGCACGCACCACATGCCCTTGACGGCCGGATCCTTCACCAGCTCTTCGACCATGTCCATATCAGGCCCCGTCGGGGTCATGGGGACGGTGATCATTTCGAAGCCGAACGACTGCGTGATCTTGAAATGGCGGTCGTACCCCGGGGCGGGGCAGAGCCACTTGACGCTGTCGAGCTTGCACCAGGGCTTCTCCGAATGCAGCATCCCGTGCGTTACGGCCTTGGAGACTGCGTCATACATGAGGGTCAGCGACGCGCTGCCGCCGATGAAGCACTCCTCCGGCTTGCAGCCCAGAATGTCGGCAAACAGCCGCTTTGCGGACGGCAGACCCGAGAGCTCACCGTAGTTGCGCACGTCCATACCGTCGCACATGCACTGCTCGGGGCTATTTAAAATCGTCAGTAGATCGGAGACCAGATCCAACTGCTCCTTTCCGGGCTTGCCTCGCGCCATATTGAGCTTGAGCTCCTGCGCCTTCAGGGCATCATAGCTTGCCTGCGCGCTTGCCAGCTCCTGTTTCAGTTCTTCCTGCGTGCGGTCTTTGTATGCAACGCTCATATCCTCGCAACCTTTCTGTTTAAATTCTATCCGCAAGCCGCGCAAGCCGCGCCGCTTTCTTATCCTACAGTATACCAGTTCCCAGCCAAAATGCAAGTCTTGCCTCGCAGAGTTTCGCCCCGCAGGGCGAAAAAATGGAAAATCATTTTATCCGGCGGCTCCGCTGACCGGACAGGACAGCCGTTAGCGGTTTTACCGCTTACGGATGTCGCGTGCCTCTTGCAGGTAAAAATAAATGCCCGCCGATGTTCGGCGGGCATTTGGAGAAGCTTCTTACTTTGCAGCCTTCTTTGCGGCAGCCTTGGATTCCCAATGGTTGACGCAGATCGCGCAGGACGCGTCGCCGACAACGTTCAGCGCGGTACGACCCATGTCGAACAGGCGGTCGATGCCGTAGATGATGCCGATGTAGGTGGTCGGGATGCCGACAGCCTCGAGAACCATCGCCAGCATGATCATGCCCGCGCCGGAGGTACCGGCGGTGCCGATGGAGGCGAGAGTCGCGGTGACGACGATGGTGACCATCTGAGAAATGCCAAGATCCATGCCGATGCACTTTGCAAGGAAGATGGCGGCGACACACTGATAGATCGCGGTGCCGTCCATGTTGATCGTTGCGCCGAGCGGCAGAACGAAGGAGGAAATGTCCTTCTCAACGCCCATCTCATCGCAGCACTCCTTGGAAACAGGGAGGGAAGCGACGGAGGAGGTAGACGTGAAGGCGAACACAGCTGCGGGAAGAATGCCCTTGAAGAAGGCCAGCGGGCTCATGCCTGCGAAGACCTTGACGGACAGGCTGTAGACCAGAACAGTGTGGATGATGTAGCCGATGTAGGCCGCCAGAAGAACCAGACCCAGAGAGCCGAGGATCTTCGGACCCTGCGCCGCGACGACCCAGCTCATCAGGCAGAACACGCCGATGGGGGAGACGCGGAGGATGAAGGACATGACGGTCTGCGTGACCTCGTTAAAAGAGGAAACGAACGTTGCAAAGGGCTTGCCCTTTTCGCCCGCGACCAGAACGCCGCAGCCGAACAGAAGCGCGATGACGATGATCTGGAGCATCGAAGCGTCCAGCAGCGGCTGCACCGCGTTCGACGGGAAGATGTTCTTGATGGTCGTCATGATGTCGCTTTCCTTGGCTTCATAGGCTGCGTCCTCTGCCAGAGACAGAACCGGGAAGCTGCCCTTGAAGAGGTTTGCGACCACGAGGCCGATGATGCAGGCAACGGCGGTCGTGGCGAGGAAGTACACAACGGTCTTCCAGCCGATCTTGCCGACCTTGCCGATATCGCCCATAGAGAACATGCCGTCCATAATGGAGAGCAGAACCAGCGGCACAACGATGAACTTCAGAAGGTTGACGAAGATATCGCCGAAGGGCTTGAGGTAGGTGGCGGTGAAGTTCGTCGCGTTCTCCGCGCCCATCGTCGCCCAGAAAATCGCGCCGACCGCGATACCGGCGATAAGGCCGATCATGATCCATACGCCGAGACTGAGCTTTTTCTTTTCTTTCATAGACTCTTTTCTCCTCACAAAAAACGTTTTCACGGGGGGAATCCCCCCCACAGCATAATTGTAGCATGTCGTGTGAAGAAATGTAAAGGAAATTCTGCATCATGTTAAATTTTCGTGAACTTCCATAAAATCTCCGTTACGTTTTTGACAAAGGAGCTGATTTTTCCTGTTTTCTTTTTGTAACTATTTCACAAGAAACGGGAAAATTCTGCAAGCTTTCCTGCAAAAACGACACATGCGCGCGCCTGTGTTTTCCAGACGCGCGCATGTGTTTATCGGTGCTTTGCAGTCAATCCTGCGTTGTTTCATAGCCGCAGAAGCGGATGGCAGCCTTCGCAAGCTCTGCCGTGGGATCGATGAAGGGGCCTTCGACCGGAAGGGTGTCTGCTACGATCGGAAGCTCCGTGCAGCCAAGGATGAAGTAGTCCGCGCCCTTTCTGCGAAGCCCTTCCAAAAGCGTTTTCCACGTTTCTTCCTCCGGCGCAAGCGGCTTCGAGGCCTTCACGACATCGTAAATGAGGTGCATCAGAACGTCCTTTTCGCCATCATCCGGAATGACGAACGAAACGCCCTCTTTTTGAAGCGCCTTCTCATAGAGCCCCGTTGCGAGCGTGCCCTTTGTCGCGAGCACGGCCGCGGTCTTGCCGGGATAGAACTTCGCGCAGGCCTTCGCGGTGGCCTCGAGCATGCTTAAAAACGGCAGCTTCGTCTCGGCCTGCAATTGCGGCAGGAAATAGTGCGCCGTGTTGCAGGGCATGATCACGCAGCTTGCTCCGCAGGCCTCCAAGGAATGCAGCGCCGAGCGCATCTCGGGAAGGGGATTCGTCCCGCCGTTTAGAATCGCCGCCGTGCGGTCGGGGATCTGCGCGTTGGAGTCGATGTAGACGCGGATGTGGTCGTTGTCGCAGCCCGCTTTTGTCAGCAGCGTAATCTTGCGGAATAAGTCCGCCGTGGCCAGCGGCCCCATGCCGCCGAGGATCCCGATGGTCTTTTTCATTTGTATCTCTCCTTATCCTGTAATGAGTCCCTGCATGACCTTGATGGCAAGTAAAATCAGAACAATGACGACTGTGGGCTTGACGATCTTCGAGCCGTTTTTGATGGCAAGCCCGGAGCCGATGTAGTGCCCCAGCACGCTCGTGACCGTGCCGATGAGCCCGAGGGCGAGGAAAACCTTGCCGCTCATGAGGCTCGTAAAGAGCGAGCCCATGTTGGAGGCCAGATTCACGAGCTTCACGTTGCCGCCCGCCGTGCGCACATCCATCTTCGCGAGATTGCAGAAAATGAGAAGCAGAAACGTTCCCGTTCCGGGGCCGTAAAACCCATCGTACGCGCCGACGATTAAGGAAGCCGCGCACACGATCGCCATCTGCGCCTTCGGCTCTATTTCGCCCCTTTCCTCCGGAAGCTCCCGCTGCCGCAAAACGACGAACGCCACCACCGGCAGCACCACCAGAAGCAGATACTGAAGATATTTTTCTTCCATCATCAGCTGCAATTTTGTTCCAAAATGCGAACCGATGAGCGCCAGCACAATCGACGGCACGCCGAGCTTCCAGTCGACATAGCCATTTTTGATGAACCGCCCCGTGGACGCAATCGTGCCGAGTCCGGCAGAAAGCTTGTTCGTCCCCAGCGCATAGTGCGCCGGAAGTCCCGCAAGCAAATATGTCGGCACCGAGATAATCCCGCCGCCGCCCGCAATTGCGTCGGTAAAGGAAGCCAGAAATACGCCGACCGCCACAATCAGCGCCATCCGGAGCGTCAAATCACCCATTCCCATTTAAAGTTCTCCTCTGGCCGCGCGCCGGAGCATCCACGCAACGCCGTCTTCGCGGTTGCTGGGCGCGATCACATCCGCCGCGCTTTTGGCAAGCGCGCTTGCGTTTTCCATTGCCGCGCCGAGCCCCGCGTACCGGAGCATCGCGCAGTCGTTGCCGCTGTCTCCCATCGCGAGAACCTGCTCGCGGGGAATGCCCAGCCGCTCTGCCAGCGCCTTGAGCGCCACACCCTTGTCCGTGTCCCGGCTCATGACCTCCAGATCGATCGCCCAGCCGCCGTCGGTCAGGAAGACCGGAAACTCCTTGACGGCGTTATAGGCCTTGTCATACTCCTCTTTTCGCGGGAAGGTCACGTAGAGCTTATAGACGGGGTCGCTGCTGGCTTCCACATACGCGTCCAGATCGTCTACAATAATATGTGTCCGCTCCATTAAGCCCCGCATCTTCTCGTCCATATAGTCCGTAAAGTGCTCCATGCACCAGCGCGCGTGCCGCACGGAAAGCCCGGTGTAAAAATGCACCATGCAGTCTGCCTGCGCGACCGCCCGATACGCTGCCTTGCCGAGCTCGGAGGGCATGCTGCATTCATAGAGCATTTCCATCGTCCACACATCGAGCGCGTACGCGCCCGTGCCGCAGCTTAAATATCGCACCTCGGGCAGCTGGCGCAGAATGTCCTGTACCTCGACGAATGAGCGCCCCGTGCACACCACGATCTCAATCCCTGCGTCCTTTGCCTCGCGGATGGCCTGTCTTGTCGCGGGCGTAATGGAGTTGTCCGGCGCAAGGAGCGTGCCGTCCACGTCCAGCGCCGCCAAACGAATTGCCATGTGAAAAAACCTCTCTGTACCATGCAAATTTGTCGAAAAAATGTCCTCGATTTTCTCTGCGCCCTATTTTACCAGCATCCGGCGGGTAAATCAACACATGGAAATTCACAATTTCTTCTTTTTTTAGCGCATCTATTATGGTATAATGCAAGTTCAGGAATTGACAAAATTACTTCGCGCCGCTTTCAGGCGCAGGAAGGCAGATATACATATGGGACTGTTTACAAAGATGTTCGGAACGCGCTCGGAGCGCGAGGTCAAGAAGCTGAACCCCACGGTCGACAAGGTCATGGCGCTCGAAGAGCCGTATAAAGCGCTCTCCGATGAAGAGCTCAGAGCCAAGACGCAGGAGTTTAAAACGCGCTTAGCCGGCGGCGAAACGCTCGACGATCTTCTTCCCGAAGCGTTTGCAGCTATCCGCGAGGCGGCCAGCCGCGTTCTCGGCATGCGCCCGTACCGCGTGCAGGTCGTGGGCGGCATTGTGCTGCATCAGGGAAGAATCGCCGAAATGAAGACCGGCGAAGGCAAAACGCTTGTCGCCATTCTCCCCGCATATTTAAACGCGCTCACCGGAGAAGGCGTGCATATCGTCACCGTCAACGACTACCTTGCCAAGCGCGACTCGGAGTGGATGGGAAAGGTCTACCGCTTTTTGGGGCTCTCCGTCGGCCTGATCATCCATGATCTGAGCCCCGCCGAAAGAAGAGCGGCTTACGCCGCCGATATCACCTACGGCACGAACAACGAGCTGGGCTTCGACTACCTCCGCGACAACATGGCCATTTATAAAGAGGAGATGGTGCAGCGCGGGCATGCGTTCGCCATCGTCGACGAGGTCGACTCGATTTTGATCGATGAAGCCAGAACGCCGCTCATCATCTCCGGCAAGGGCGAGGAGTCGTCCAAGCTCTACGAGATGGCAGACTATTTTGTCGCGCGGCTCAAAAAGCAGGTCTTCACCACCACGGACGATAAGGAGCTGCAAGACCAGTATGACTGCGACTACGTGGTCGACGAAAAAGACCGCACGGTGTCGCTTACGCAGACGGGCATCAAAAAGGCCGAGGAGTTTTTCGGTGTTGAAAACCTCGCCGACGCGGAGAACGCGACGCTTTCGCACCACATCAATCAGGCCATGAAGGCGCGCGGCCTCATGAAAAAGGACATTGACTACGTGGTCAAAGACGGGCAGGTCATCATTGTCGACGAGTATACCGGAAGACTCATGTACGGCCGGCGCTATAATGAAGGCCTCCATCAGGCGATCGAGGCAAAAGAGGGCGTTTCCGTCGCGAGCGAAAACAAGACCCTTGCCACCATCACGTTCCAGAATTTCTTCCGCCTTTACGGAAAGCTTTCCGGCATGACCGGTACGGCGCTTACCGAGGAAGAGGAATTCGGCGGCATTTACAATCTCGACGTCGTTGAGATCCCGACGAACAAGCCCGTCATCCGGATCGATAACCCCGATATCGTCTATAAAACCGAGCCCGGCAAGTTCCGCGCCGTCATTGAGAAGATCAAGGCATGCCATGCCAAGGGGCAGCCTGTTCTGGTCGGCACAATTTCGATCGAAAAATCCGAACTTCTTTCTCAGCTTTTAAAGCGTGAAGGTATCCCGCATAACGTTCTGAACGCCAAGCACCACGAAAAGGAAGCCGAAATCGTCGCGCAGGCCGGTCATCTCGGCGCGGTCACAATCGCGACCAACATGGCAGGCCGCGGCACGGATATCATGCTCGGCG
This sequence comes from uncultured Oscillospiraceae bacterium, assembly GCA_934668605.1. GTDB lineage: Bacteria > Bacillota > Clostridia > Oscillospirales > Oscillospiraceae > CAG-170. The sequence continues at coordinate 10,941 of CAKUNY010000019.1, forward strand.
GCAACGCGGAGTTCATGGCCAAGAGCGACCTCAAAAAGCAGGGTCTTTCCGATGAGCTCATCGCGGAGTCCAACTCGTTTGCAGAGACGGACGACCCCGAAATCCTTGCGGCGAGAAGCGCATATAAGGAGGCTTACGCCAGGTATAAGGTCGAGGTCGACCAGCAGGCGGAGCTCGTGCGCAAGGCGGGCGGCCTTTTCATCATCGGCACCGAGCGGCACGAGTCGCGGCGTATCGATAACCAGCTGCGCGGCCGCGCCGGCCGTCAGGGCGACCCCGGCGAAACGCAGTTCTACCTTTCCCTGCAGGATGATGTCATGCGCCTGTTCGGCTCTGAGCGCGTCATGAACATGATGGAGACGCTCGGCATTGACGAGGATACGCCGATCGACGCAAAGATCCTCTCCGGCGCGATCGAAAACGCCCAGAAGACGGTCGAAAGCCGGAACTATCAGGCGCGTAAGAGCGTTCTGGAATACGACGACGTCATGAACACGCAGCGCAAGATCATCTATGAGCAGCGCCGCCAGGTGCTCGACGGCGAGGATCTGCAGAAGAGCATCGCCTCCATGATGCAGTATTACGTCGAGAGCTACGTCACGAACGCGTTCGCGGGAATGCCTCATCTGGAAGACCGGCAGGCGTTCTTCTCGCTCATGAGCCACTTTGAGAACATCTGCTTTGCCAAGGGCACGTGGATCGCGACCGACGAGGAGCTCCGGAGCATGGGCGCAGATCAGATGGCAGAGAAAATTCTTTCCATGCTTCATGCGTCGTACGAGAAAAAAGAGGCGCAGTACGGCTCGCCCGTCATGCGAGAGCTCGAGCGGGTCATCACCCTTCGCGTCGTCGACGAATACTGGATGGATCACATCGACGCGATGGACGATCTGCGGCAGGGCATCCGCCTGCGCGCGTACGGGCAGAACGACCCGGTCACCGAGTATAAGCGCGAGGGCTTCGCCATGTTCGAGGCCATGACGAACGCCATCAAGGAAGAGATCGTCCGCCGGGTCTTCCTCGTCCGCCTGAAAACCAACGAAGAGGTCAAGCGCGAGCGCGTGGCAAAGATCACCGGCGAGGGCGGCGGCGGAGACAAGACCGTCAAGCGCCAGCCCGTCGTCAAGAAGATCAAGGTCGGCCCCAACGACCCCTGCCCCTGCGGCAGCGGCAAGAAGTATAAAAAATGCTGCCGCGACAAGGACTTGGCCGCCGGAAATTCGCAGCAATCGTAACGCAGAAACGGCAAAGGGCGGAAGGAGCAACAACCTGCCGCCTTTTGCGCATCGGAAAGAGGGCGTTTTATGTTTCATACGATCAAAAAAGGAAGTCTTGAGTATTTGACTGCCGACGCGCTGGAGGGCGCGATCCACTGCTTCTCCACACGATACGGCGGCGTGAGTGAGGGGCAGTTTGCTACGCTCAACCTCGGCACCAGCCGGGGCGACAAATTCGAAAACGTGGTCGAAAACTACCGAATTCTGGGCGATGCCGTGGGCTTCAGACCCGAGGAGGTCGTCCACACCTGGCAGGAGCACACGGATATCATCCTGCGCGCCGGAAAGGCCGACTGCGGCAAGGGGTTATTCTGCAACCAGCCGGATGTCTGCGATGGACTGATCACGGACGAGCCGGGCGTGGCGCTTGTGTGCTTCGCCGCCGATTGCACGCCGGTTTTGTTCTATGACCCGGTGCAGCGGGTCGTCGCTGCGGTTCACGCCGGTTGGCGCGGCACGGCAAACGGCATCGTCCGCAAGGCAGTTGAGAAAATGACTGCGGAATTCGGCTCGAAGTCGGAGGATATCCGCGCGGCCATCGGCCCGAGCATTTCGCAGTGCTGCTTTGAAACGGACGAGGATGTGCCGCAGGCGATGCTGCAAGCGTTCGGTTCGGAGGCAAGCGCCTATATCGAAAAGCGCGGAGAAAAGTACTTCGTCGACAACAAGGGCTTGAACAAACTCTGGCTCACGCGCGCGGGTGTGACGCGGATCGATGTAAGCCCGGATTGCACCATGTGTCAGCCCGACCGGTTCTGGTCGCACCGCTACACGAAAGGCAGCCGCGGCTCACACACCGGCATCATCAAGCTGCCCGAGGAGGCCGCAACATGAAAAAACGCGTTTCGGTTCTGCTTGTCTGCGCGATGCTTTTGACTGTGCTCACCGGCTGCTCGGACGGAAAGGTCGATTTTTCATGGTTCACGAGCAAGTTTACCGGCAAAACCGCCGAGGAGGTGCAGGCTGAGCAGGAGGCTGCCGCCGCGGAGGAAGCGTCCGCCCCGGAAGCGACCGCCGTTGTGACGGAGGTCTTTAACGATATCTCCGCGTTCGGTCTTGCCTACCAGAAAAGCTACGGCGTGCACCCGTATAACTGCGAGAGCCTCAATAACCGCTGCATCATTTCGTTTCTCTATGAGCCGCTGTTCGTCGTCGGCAGCGAGACGTTCGAGGCCTCTCCGGTCTTAGCCGAAAGCTACGATGTGTCCAGCGACGGCCTGACCACAACGGTCTACCTTCGGGCAAACGCCCGCTTTTCCGACGGAAGCCCCGTTACCGCGCAGGACGCGGCGTATTCGCTTCTTTCCTCGCGCGGCACGGTGTACTATGGCTCGCGCCTGCGCCATGTGCTCTCGATCGTCGCAGCCGACGAAAAGACCCTGACGCTTACCACCGACACGGCCTACGAGTGCCTGCCCTTGCTTCTGGACATTCCGATCATCAAGGACGGCTCCGTGGACGAAGCGGTGCCGCTCGGCTCGGGGCCTTACGTCATGGAAAGCGACACCCGCCTTGTCCGGAACGCCAACTGGTGGCAGACGGCAGCTCCCATTGTGGACTTCGATGAGATTTCCCTGACGCTGGTCGAAAAGACCTCCGAGGTGCGCGATAATTTTGAGTACGAAAATGTAAACCTCGTGCTCACCGACCCGAACTCTGCCGCCTTTGCAGGCTTCCACAATGACTACGAGCTTTGGGACGCGAAGAGCCCCATCATGCAGTACATCGGCTACAACATTACCAGCAAGGTCTTCTCGAACTATGGCCTTCGCAGCGCCATCACCTACGCCATCGACCGCGAGCACATCGCGACCGATATCATGGGCGGCTTCGCGCAGGCGGCGGTTCTGCCCGCGAGTCCGCAGGCGCCGTTTTACGATGTGAAGCTGGCAAACACCTATGGCTACAGCCTCACAAAATTCCAGCAGCAGCTGGAGCGCGCGTCGGTGGAGGATATGGATCACGACGGGACGTTAGACCTATATGTGCCGTCTCTCGGCTACGCGGTGCCCGTCTCGGGCACGATGATCGTCTGCTCGTCGAGCTATCAGCGCGTCGAGGCGGCGACGGAGGTCGTCAATACCCTCAACGCCCTGGGCTTTAAGCTGACGCTCAAGACGATGGAGCTGTCCGAATTCCGGCAGGCGCTGCAAACCGGCAATTTTGACCTCTATTATGGGGAAATCCGCCTGTCCAACAACTTTGACCTCTCGCCGTTTTTCTCGGTTTACGGCTCGATGTGCTACGGCGGGCTGGACGACAGCGTGATGCTGAACCTCTGCAACCAGGCTTTGGCGAATAACGGCAACAGCTACAATCTCTATAAGCGCCTCTGCGAGCGCGGCTATATTACGCCCGTGCTCTTTAAGAACCTCGCCGTCTACACCACGCGCGGCTCCATTGCGCACCCGACAGATTATATTGACTGGTTCCTCATCCCGCCGGAGCGCGCGGACGAGGCATCGTAAAGAGGAAGCTATATGACCGTCGCGGAAGCCATGAAGAAGATGATTCTTTTTTCAGACGGAAACAAGCATGACATCAACCACTTCTTGAAGGTGCATGCCTACGCGCAGACCATCGGCGCGTGCGAGGGATTGCCGGAAGACGCACGCAAGACGCTGGAGCTGGCCGCCATCGTCCATGACATTGCGTGCCCGCTGTGCCGCGAGAAATACGGCAGCACGAACGGCAAATATCAGGAGCTCGAGGGCGGGCCGCTCACGCGGGAATTTTTTGCGGATACCGACGTTCCCGCCGGGCAGGTCGAGCGCATTGTCTGGCTCGTTTCGCACCATCATACGCTCCGCCCGATCGAGGGCTTAGACCACCAGATTTTGATCGAAGCCGACTACCTTGTAAATGCCGAGGAAAGCGGCCTCTCGGAGAAGAACATCCGCCATATGAACGATGCGGTGTTCCGGACCGCAACCGGAAAGCAGCTTCTGGAAAGCGTCTACCTTTCCCGCTGACAGCCGCCCCGACTCATGCCGCCTGCGTGGGTCGGGGATTTTTTTGCCCTTTGCGCGAAAAAACAGCAAAAAGTGATATGACGCGTGATATGACTCTTCCGTTCAGAATCTTAACGGCGGGGCAAACCCGCAAAAAGGATCGGAAAGCAATCCGGGCACGCGCCCGGAAAATTCCCTGTTTTTGACGGATGAAGTCACAAAACAAATCAGGATGCGCGGAGAAACGAGGCGGCGGAAATTGGAATACTGTCATATGAAAAAAGATATATCATATAAGGAATATGAGATTATTCAAAAAGTAATATATTCAATAAGGAAATTTATATCGATAAAAAATTACTAATATTTTATCGTAATTTTTACGGATTTTTTCGCTATATGCAAAAGAAAACTTGATTTTTCCAGCAAAATGATTTATGCTTATAGGCAAGCGGAACGAATGCGAAAAACAGTTTTTTCCGGCGGCTCGAAGCAAATGCAAAAACCGGAGGATACGGAGACGGGACGGTAACATGACAAAAACAGGAACGATTGCCCGGGCGGCGCTGGTGCTGGCGCTGATGGCGCTTCTGAGCGGGTGCTCCGGAAAAAAGGCGGCGACCGAGTTTTTTGCTATGGATACGGTCATGCAGCTCACGGCATACGGAAAGCACGCGGAGGCGGCGGTCAAAATCTGCGAGAGCGAGATCGCTAGGCTTGATGCAAAGCTTTCGGCGCAGAGCGAGACAAGCGAAATTGCGAAGCTCAACGCGGGCGGCGTGTGCGAAGACGATGAGACGCTGCGGCTTCTTTCCGAGGCGGCAGAAATTGCGCAAAGAACGAACGGCGCGTACGACCCGACAGTGTATCCGCTGATGAAGCTCTGGGGCTTCGGAACGGAAAACGCGCATGTGCCGCAAAAATCCGAGATCGAGCAGACGCTCGCGTCCGTCGGCTATGAAAAGCTGCCGGGGATCAAAGCGCCCTACCGGCTGCCGGAGGGAATGGCGGTCGACCTGGGCGGCATCGGCAAGGGCTTTGCCGCAAGCGTGGCGCGAAAGAGCCTGCTGGATCAGGGCGTTTCGTCGGCGGTCTTGTCGCTGGGCGGCAATGTGACGCTCATCGGAAGCAAGATAGACGGTTCCAACTGGACGGTCGGTTTGCAGGATCCTGATGGCGACGGCTGCTTCGGCTATGTCTCGGGAAAAAATGTCAGCGTTGTGACCTCGGGCGGCTATCAGCGGTATTTTGAGGAAAACGGCAGACGGTACTGGCATATTTTAGATGCAAAGAGCGGCCAGCCGGCCGCGACGGGGCTCAGCTCCGTGACCATTGTGAGCGCGGACGACACGCTGGCCGACGGCTTATCGACGGCGCTTTTCGTGATGGGGCTTGAGAAGGCAACCGAGTTCTGGCGCGAGTCGAGTGATTTTGAGGCGGTGTTCCTGCTGGAGTCGGGCGAGATCTATGTGACGCAGGGGCTGCAGGGCAGCTTCCGGTCGGAAAGAGCTTATGAGGTGATCGCGCGATGAAGAGCCGGAGCTGGGCGATTTTATTTGCCGGGCTGATCGCGGCGCTTCTTCTCGTGTGGAAGCTGCTTCCCGGAAGCGGCGGCAATACGGTCGGCGTGTATCAGGACGGCGCGCTCGTAAAAAAGATTTTCCTGCCGCACACGGGAGAAACGGAGATGTTCGAGCTTTCCGGCGTCGCGGGCGGCAACACCATTGAGGTTTCCAAAGACGGCGTGCGCGTTGTGTCTGCCGGGTGCCCCGACAAGCTCTGCGTGGCGCACGGGTATTTAGAGTCCGGAACCGAGCCCATCATCTGCCTTCCGAACCGGCTGGTGATCCGATTTATGGAGGATGAGAGGCTGGACGGCGCGGACGCGGTCGCCGGGGGAAGGAGCCTGCCATGAAAAAGCTCAGAAGGCTCACGCTGGCGGCGCTTCTGACGGCGGCGGGGCTGGTGGTCTTCGTGATCGAAGCGCAGCTGCCGCCCCTGACGGCGATCCCGGGCATCAAGCCGGGCTTAAGCAATGTGTTTACGATGCTGACGCTTTTCTGGGTTGGCTCTTCGTGGGCGCTCGGGACGATGCTCGTCCGGGTGAGCCTCGGGTGTCTTCTTACCGGGCAGACGATGGCATTTTTCTACAGCCTATCCGGAGGCCTTCTGGCGTTTGCCATCATGTGGGCGCTCAAAAAGCCGCTGGGGGAAGGAAAGCTCTGGGTGCTCAGCGCGTTCGGCGCGATGGGTCACAACCTCGGGCAGATGGCGGCGGCGCTGTTCATCACCCGCACGGCGGCACTTTTGTATTATCTTCCGGTCCTGATGGTTTCCGCCATCGTGACCGGGATATTTACCGGTCTGTGCGCGCAGCTGGTTTCCAAACGCGCGCGGCAGGCAGGGTTTCTCAGCAAGTAACAGGTATGTTCCAAAATGAACATTTGAGGGAGGAATTTGATTGAAGCGGTACTTACATGGAATCCATGTAGCGGGGCACAAATCGACGGCGCAGATGAGCGCGGTCAAGCTGCCGCTGCCGGATTCGGTGGTCATTCCGATGGCCATGCACATTGGCGCGCCGGCCAAACCGGTGGTCAAGGTCGGAGACTATGTCAAAACCGGCCAGCTGATCGGCGAACCCGGCGGCTTTGTCTCCGCACCGATCTA
>CAKUNY010000020.1 GCA_934668605.1 uncultured Oscillospiraceae bacterium
TTTTCAAAGACGAAGAGCAGATTTCCCGTGTAGTCGCCCGGGAAAATCGCGGCAAAGAAGCTTTCTCCCTCGTCGAAGCCGAGCTTGCCGGGAAGATAGTCACCCAAGAGCGAGGCTTTTCCGTCGTCAAAGTCCGAAAGCCGCGTCTTATAGACCTGGCAGCGGTCGGTGAAGACGAGAAGCTCGGCGCTGTTCGTCGTCTCGCGGCTGAGAAGCAAGCCGTCTCCTTCTTTAAACTTCTGCTCGCCGGACATGCGGAGCGACTGCGGCGTGATTTTTTTGAAATAGCCCTCGCGCGATAAGAATGCCGTGACCGGATAATCAGGCACATCGGGCTCGTCCGGCACATCAGGCTCATGGTCAAAGATCAGAAGTGTCTTTCTCGGCTGGCCATATTTCGCGCTGACGGCCTCCAGCTCCTTGCAGATGACGGCCTTGATCTTTTTGTCCGAGCCGAGCAGGTCTTCCAGCTCTGCGATCTCTTTTTCCAGACTGTCCGTTTCCTGCAAGCGGTTCAACAAGAACTCTTTATTGATGTTGCGCAGCTTGATCTCCGCCACATACTCGGCCTGCACCTGATCGATGCCGAAGCCGATCATGAGGTTCGGGATGACCTCCGCGTCGAGCTCCGTTTCGCGGATGATGCGGATGGCCTTGTCGATATCCAGAAGAATTTTTCCAAGGCCCTTGAGAAGGTGCAGCTTGTCCTTCTTCTTTTGCAGCTGGTGGTACACCCGCCGCTTGACGCATTCGCAGCGCCACGCCGTCCACTCCTCAAAAATCTCACGCACGCCCATGACCCGCGGCATGCCGCCAATTAAAATATTGAAGTTGCAGCCAAAGCTGTCTTGCAGCGTCGTTGTTTTGAAAAGCTTCTGCATGAGCTTCTCGGGCTCCGCGCCGCGCTTCAGATCGATCGTTAATTTCAGGCCGTTCAGGTCTGTCTCGTCGCGCATGTCCGCGATCTCGCGGATTTTTCCGGCTTTGATCAGCTCGGCGACCTTGTCCATGATGATCTCCGTCGCCGTGGTGTACGGAATCTCATAGATTTCAATCATGTTCCCTTCCTTGAGGTAGCGCCATCTGGCTCTGAGGCGGAAGGTGCCCCGGCCGGTGTTGTAGATTTGCCGCATCTCAGAGGCATCATACAGAATTTCGCCGCCGGTTGGAAAATCGGGCGCGGGCAGCGTATCAAGAAGGTCTGCGTCCGGATTTTTGATGAGCGCAATGGCCGTCCGGCACACGTCCTGCAAATTAAACGAGCAGATGTTGGACGCCATGCCGACCGCAATGCCCATGTTGGCCGAGACGAGCACATTCGGGAACGTCGTCGGCAGCAGCGTCGGCTCTTTCATCGAGCCGTCATAGTTATCGACAAAGTCGACCGTGTCCGCGTCGATGTCCCGGAAGAGCTCGGCGCAAATGGGGTCTAATTTTGCCTCCGTGTAACGGGACGCCGCGTAGGCCATATCGCGCGAGTAGACCTTGCCGAAGTTGCCCTTCGAGTCGACAAACGGGTGCAGCAGTGTCTCATTGCCGCGCGCCAGGCGCACCATCGTCTCGTAGATTGCCTGATCGCCGTGCGGGTTCAATCGCATCGTCTGGCCGACAATGTTCGCCGATTTCGTCCGGGCTCCCGTGAGAAGCCCCATTTTGTACATCGTATACAGCAGCTTTCTGTGAGACGGCTTAAAGCCGTCAATTTCCGGAATCGCGCGCGAGACGATGACCGACATCGCGTAGGGCATGTAGTTCTGCTCAAGCGTCTGGCAGATGGGCTGCTCCATCACCTCCGCCCGCAGTCCCTGCACGTGCGGATCCATGCGCTTCGGCGCCTCCGGTTGTTTTTTCTTCGCCATAGTTTCTTCGTCCTTCGTTCTGCGTCTTACGATACATCGAGCTGATCGAGATATTTATATCCGTTTTCAGCGATATGGTCTTTTCTTCCCTGCAAATTGTCTCCAAGCAGCAGATCGAACACCTGCTGCGTGAGCGCCATGTCCTCTGGCATGACCTTAATGAGCCGCCGGGTCTCCGGGTTCATGGTCGTCATCCACATCATCTCCGGGTCGTTTTCGCCAAGGCCCTTCGAGCGGTTGATGGAGACCTTCTTGCCCTCAAGATTCTTTAAAATCTCGCCCTTTTCCTGTTCGGTGTAGGCAAACCACGTCTTGTCCTTGCAGTTGATCTCATAAAGCGGCGACTCTGCGATATACACATAACCCTCTTCAATGAGCGTGGGGCAGAGCCGGTAGATCATGGTGAGAATGAGGGTTCTAATCTGGTAGCCGTCGACGTCGGCATCGGTACAGATAATGACCTTGTTCCAGCGCAGGTTCGCGAGATCAAAGCTCGTCAGATCCTTCGCCTTTTTCGTCTGCACCTCGACCCCGCAGCCGAGCACGCGGATGAGGTCGGTGATGATATCGGACTTGAAGATCCGCTCATAGTCCGCCTTCAGGCAGTTTAAGATCTTGCCGCGCACGGGCATGATGCCCTGAAATTCCGCGTCGCGCGAGAGCTTGACCGAGCCCAAGGCCGAGTCGCCCTCGACGATGTAAATTTCGCGCCTTGCGACGTCCTTCGTGCGGCAGTCGACAAATTTCTGTACGCGGTTCGAGATATCGAGATTGCCCGTGAGCTTTTTCTTGATGTTCAGCCGCTGCTTTTCCGCCGACTCGCGGCTTCTCTTGTTGATGAGCACCTGGTCGGCGATGCGGTCGGCCTCCTGCTTGTTTTCGATAAAATACACATGCAGGCGCTCTCTGAAAAACTCCGTCATTGCCTCCTGCACGAATTTGTTCGTGATCGCCTTTTTTGTCTGGTTCTCATAGGAGGTCTGCGTCGAGAAGCAGTTTGTCACCAGCACCAGACAGTCCGCCACGTCCTGAAACGTAATTTTCGATTCCGACTTCGTGTATTTGTTCGTAGACTTGAGATACGCGTCGATCGCGTAGACGAACGCGTTTTTGGCCGCCTTCTCCGGCGCGCCGCCATACTCGAGCCACGACGAGTTGTGATAGTACTCGAGGCGGTTGATCTTATTCGAAAAGCACAGCGCCGCCGAAATTTTCACCTTGTATTCCGGCTTATCCTCGCGGTCGCGCCCCTTGCGCTCGGCCTCCCAGAACTGCGGCATCGTGAGTGCCTGATCCTCGGTCAGCTCGCGGACATAATCGAGAATGCCGTTTTCATAGTAAAAGTCCGTCGTCTCGAATTTCCCGGGCGCGGTCTCGTTGCGGAAGCGGAACGTCACGCCCGCGTTCACGACCGCCTGCCGTTTGAGCGTATCTTCGTAGTATTCCTTGGGGATATTGATGTCCGTGAACACGTCGAGATCGGGAAGCCAGCGGAACGTGGAGCCGGTCTTTTTCCGGTCGGCGGGCTCCTTTTTGAGCTGCCCGACAATTTCGCCCCGCTCAAAGTGGAGCGTGTATTTAAACCCGTCGCGCCGGATCACGGCGTCAAAATAGCGCGAGGCATATTGCGTCGCGCACGCGCCGAGGCCGTTTAAACCAAGGGAAAATTCATAGTCGCCGCCGGCGTTGTTGTCGTATTTGCCGCCCGCGTAGAGCTCGCAGAACACAAGCTCCCAGTTGTACCGGCCCTCTTTTTCGTTCCAGTCGACCGGACAGCCGCGTCCGAAGTCCTCGACCTCAATGGAGTGATCTTCATAGCGCGTGACGATCACCAGATCGCCGTGTCCCTCGCGCGCTTCGTCGATCGCGTTCGATAAAATTTCAAATACGGCGTGCTCGCAGCCGTCCAGCCCGTCGGAGCCGAAAATGACTGCCGGACGCTTTCTGACCCGATCCGCGCCCTTGAGCGCGGAGATGCTGTCGTTGCCATAGGCTTGCTGTTTTTTCATGCTGTCTCCTCGTATGGGAGGGCACGTTCCCTCCCGGATTTTGTGCTTTCGCTGGGGATAATTACCCATTATATTGATATAAGTATACTGTTTTTCGGCTGCGAAGTCAAGTTTGCAGCTGCTTTGAAATTCTTGTGGAAAACCGCAAAACCGTGGGCTTGAACTTTGGCTTATTTTCAAAGCGGTTGCCAGTTGCAATCCGTCCGGATTCAAGGTATCATAGGATGCGATAGTATTATGGCCGGGTGTTTGAATTTTTCCGCACCGGCCGCGCATTGGAACAGTGAATAGAAACAGAGGTAGTATATGACAAAGATCGGATTTGACAATCAGAAATATCTTGAGCTGCAATCAAAAAAGATTCTCGAGCGCGTCGACCAGTTCGGCGGCAAGCTCTATCTGGAATTCGGCGGCAAACTCTTCGACGACTATCACGCCTCGCGCGTGCTCCCCGGCTTCGAGCCGGACAGCAAGATGAAAATGCTGCTGCAAGTAAAAGATCAGGCGGAGATCGTCATCGCCATCTGCGCCGAGCACATCGAGCTCAACAAGCGCCGGGGCGATCTCGGCATCACCTACGACATGGACGTCATGCGCCTGATCGACGCCTTCCGCTCCATCGGGCTCTATGTCGGCAGCGTCGTCATTACCCAGTACCGCGGCCAGCACGCGGCGGAGCTCTTCCAGCATAAGCTGGAGAACCTCGGCGTGCGCGTCTATAAGCACTATCCCATCGCCGACTACCCCTCGAACATCCCCCTCATCGTCTCCGACGAGGGCTACGGCAAAAACGACTATATCGAAACCTCCCGCCCCGTTGTCGTCGTGACCGCGCCGGGTCCCGGCTCCGGCAAAATGGCCACCTGCCTGAGCCAGCTCTACCAAGAGCACAAGCGCGGCATTGACGCGGGCTACGCCAAATACGAGACCTTCCCCGTCTGGAACCTCCCGCTCAAGCACCCGGTGAACCTCGCCTACGAGGCCGCGACGGCGGATCTGGCCGACGTCAACATGATCGACCCCTTCCATCTGGACGCTTACGGCAAGACGACGGTCAACTATAACCGCGACATTGAAATCTTCCCGGTGTTAGAGACTATGTTCCGCACGATCTACGGCGAGTGCCCCTACAAGAGCCCGACGGACATGGGCGTCAACATGATCGCCAGCGCGATTGTCGACGATGACGCCTGCCGCGAGGCCTCATGCCAGGAGATCATCCGCCGCTACTACGCGACCGCTGTCGGCGTACGCAAGGGCACGTCCACCCCGTCTGAGCTTCACAAGCAGGAAATGCTCATGAACTCGCTGCATCTGGACGTTTCGATGCGCAAGGCCGTCCCGGCGGCGAAGGCCAAAGCGGAGCAGACCGGAAACCCCGCCGTTGCCATCGAGCTTCCCGACGGGCGCGTGATCACCGGCAAGACCTCCGGGCTCATGGGAGCCAGCTGCGCCGCGCTTCTCAATTCTCTCAAGACGCTTGCGAACATCCGCGACAACGTCAATCTCATCTCCCCGATGGTTCTCGCGCCGATTCAGCATTTGAAGGTCGAGCACCTCGGAAACACGAACCCCCGGCTTCACACCGACGAGGTGCTCATTGCCCTTTCGATGTCCGCCGTCACAAACCCCACGGCAGAGCTCGCGATGGAAGCGCTCTCTTCTCTTCGCGGCAGCGAGGTACACGCGTCTGTCATTTTGTCGGATGTCGACGTGAACGTCTTCAAAAAGCTCGGCATGAACGTCACGTGCGAGCCCGTCTATCAGTCGCACGCCCTGTATCACAAATAATCCCCCTTTAAATTCTGGAAAGGAGCCTGCATGAAGCGCAGAACAAACCATATCCTATCCACTCTGATCGTCGTGCTCAGCCTTGCGCTGCTGGCAGTCGCGGGGTTCCTCCTCGTGCAGGTTCTGCCGCAGAAGGCGCCGCAGGAGGTCACGTCGCTCGAAACGAACTCCGTCTTTGAAAAAGACGACACCGTCGTCGAGCCCGAGCGCGAGCAGGCCTATGAGGGAGAAATCCCCCCGGCTGCCGAAGCGGAGCCGGAGCCCGATTCTCAGCCGTCAAGCGAGCAGCCCGAACAGGCGGAGCCTTCTGACACGGGTCTGATTTCCGCCGAGGCGGACAAGCTTGCGCGCCAGACGCTTTCTTCCATGACGCAGGACGAGAAAATCTGGCAGCTGTTTTACGTCACGCCCGAGCTTCTAACCGGCGTGGAAACCGCGACGCGCGCGGGCGAGTCGACCAAGAAGGCCTTGGAGGAGCAGCCGGTCGGCGGTATCATCTACTTCGCAAAAAATCTGGAAGACCGGGCGCAGACGCAGGAAATGCTCCACAACACGAAAGCCTACACGAAAATCCCCCTCTTCCTCGGCACCGATGAAGAGGGCGGCACGGTCAGCCGCGTCGGCTCGAACCCCGCGATGGGCGCGCAGGAATTTCCCTCCGCGCAGTCGCTCGGCGAGCAGGCAGACCCGGCAGCCGTCTATCAGGCAGGGCAGGACATCGGCGGCACGCTGCATGCCATCGGCTTCAATATGGACTTTGCCCCCGTGGCAGATGTGTCCTCGGGCGCTTCGGCGGTCATCGGCTCGCGCTCGTTCGGAACGGATGCGCAGCTCTGCGCGTCTCTCGTGTCCGTCATGACGCAGAGCCTGACGGCTGAGGATATTATCCCCTGCCTCAAGCACTTCCCCGGCTACGGCAGCGCCATCACCGACGATCACTACGGCACGTCCATCCTGACCAAAACGCAGGAAGAGCTCGAGGCCTGCGATTTTCTCCCCTTCTCCTCCGGCATCGAGGCCGGCGCGCCGTTTGTGATGGTGAGCCACCTGAGCGTGCCCGAGGTCGTGGGCGATGAAACGCCGTCCGATCTGTCGTCTAAAATTGTTTCGGAGCTTCTGCGGAACAAATTGGGCTTTACCGGCGTCATAATCACAGATTCCCACCAGATGGCCTCCATCACCGACCACTACACCCCCGGCGAAGCGGCGGTCAAGGCCTTGCAGGCGGGTGTCGATATGATTCTCATGCCGCAGGACTTGCAGGCCGCGTTTGACGGCGTGAAGGCTGCGCTGAATGACGGCACGCTCACACAGGCGCGCATCGACGAAAGCGTCCGTCGCATTTTGCAGGTCAAGGCGGAATACAACATTTTGCAGTAGCCGCGCGATCAACGCGGCAGAAAGGAAGATTTCTATGGAACCCAAAAGACTTTGCCGTGCTTCAATGGACAAGAAAATCTGCGGCGTATGCGGCGGCATCGCGCACTACTTTGACGTCGACTCCAACCTCATCCGCCTCATCACAGCGGCGCTCGTTCTGGCCGGAGGCCTGAGCATCTGGCTCTACATCATCGCCGCCATCATCCTCCCCGAGACGAACGCCTTCTAAGCACTTCAAAAAAATCTGCCGATTTTTTTGAAAAGGATGCACCTCGACTGCGCGCAGAATGATTGCCCCACTGAAAAAATCCGGAACGCTATGCGTTCCGGATTTTTATCGTATATTGCACGATTTTACCCTGGCATACGTAGGGGACGATGCCCACATCGTCCCGGCAGCACAAGCCGTTTTTTTGGACATCTCCGGCGAACTCGAACTGCTCCGCGGGTCGATGTGCTCAATCGACCCCTATGAAGGAAACCGAAAGTTACCGGCATTTATGCTCAGGGCAGCTTCGTTGTCTCGCGCAGAAGCTCGATGCTGGCGTTGGCGGCACGGAGCACTGCAAGCGCCTGCGAGGCGTTCTCGGACAAAATGAGAAGCTGCGCCGTATCCGACTGCTGCGCGGCATACTCGGCGGAGACGGGCTCCTGCGGGCGCGTGAGAATGGCAAAGTCCACAATGCCCTCCTGCTGCCAGGACGGAAGCAGCGCAAAGAGCGTTTTTACATTCAGCGCGCGGCAAAGTGCGTCATTGGCCTCGAGAAGAGACGAAGCGACGTTTTCGCAGTCGCTGGGCACCGTAACGCCCAGAACGTGCCCCGCGGCATAGAGCGCGCGCACAAGCGCCGGGCCGGCGTTTATCTCGGCGGCAGTCAGGAAAAATGTCCCGCGGAGGGAATACTCCTCCAGAAGCGCGGCGTTTTCCGCCATCGTTTCGGCGTTTGTAAACGCGAGATACACCGTCGCGGGCGGCTGCTCGGGCTCGGGCTCAGTCGGCTGCTCGGGATTTTTTGGCGTATCCGGCTGCGCGCCGGAGGGGCTGCGATCGGAGTCCGGTGTGTTCATCTGCTCGATGCGGTAGCGGATGAGACTCTCGGCCTTCTCGACAAACAAAGAATCGTCATACACCTCGCTGCCGGTCGTAAAACGCAGAATGGGGTAGCCGTTTTCGCTTTTTAAAAGCGCGACCTTGAGGCCGAAAAACGACGCGCAGTAGACAAGAGGCACGTACAGCATGCCGCCGCGGAACGTCGTCGAGACGGTCTTGACGTTGCCGTCCTGATCGGTGACGGTTCCCTCGGCAAGATCGAAGACAAGCCTTCGCTGCCTCGTAAAAAGGACAAATGTCTGCGCCTGCGCGTTATACGCCGGAATGACCCCGCCGGGCGAGGCGTCAAACGCCGTATACGGCACGTAAATGCCGGAGGAGGACTCGTACGGAAGGGCAGAGAGCGTCAGCGGAATGGAGTCGTTCACGGCGACAAAGAGAATGTCCCCTTCCGCCAGAATCGGCGCGCAGAGCGAGACGCACAGCACCAGCGCCAGAAGCGCGCAGAAAACCCGCCGCTTTTTCACAATGACCACCTCCCGTAAATTCCAGACCAGTATAGCACAAAAATGTCGAAGCGGCAAGGAAATTCGGTTGCCATAGAGACGGCGCGTATGCTATACTACATAAAAATGTGACAGGAGGCGGGCTCAAGTGCAGAGGATTGAAAAGGAAAACTACTATCTGGACATTGCCGAGACGGTTCTGGAGCGCTCGACATGTCTCAGGCGGCAGTATGGCGCGATCATTGTCCGCAACGACGAGATCGTCGCCACGGGCTACAACGGTGCGCCCAGAGGCCGGAAAAACTGTTCCGATCTTGGCAAGTGCGTGCGCGAGCAGATGCAGGTGCCGCGCGGGGAGCGGTATGAGCTCTGCCGGAGCGTCCATGCTGAGGCCAACGCGATCATCTCCGCGTCCCGGAACGAGTGCATCGGGGCGGATCTGTACCTGGTGGGACACGACGCGCTGTCGGGAGACATTTTATCCGACGCGACCTCGTGCTCGATGTGCAGGCGGATGATCATCAACGCGGGAATCAAGTGCGTGGTCGTGCGAAACAGCAAGCGGGAGTTCACCGTTGTTCCCGTGCAGGACTGGATCGAGCAGGACGATACGCTGGAGCTCTGAGGAATAATTTCCCCCAAATCAGGAAAAGCTTTCTGTAACAGGTTGAACAAAGAAGGAGGTATTTTTCATGGTTAAGGGGATCAACCGGCAGGTGATCGTAGTGCGTCCGCCCGACCAGAAGCTCTTTGAGCAGGCAATTTTTCTGCTGCGGCCGGACGCGCAGGACAGCTGCAACGTGACGCAGGACGAGCTCTTACGGCAGGCGCAGCAGGCGGCAAAGGGCTACAGCACGGCGCATCTTCCGGGCGGGCGGCTGCGCGAAACCATCGCGGGGAAGCTCGTCTGGAGCCTTGCCGGAGGCGGCCTTGTAGCGCTTGCGTGGGTGCTGAGCGCGCTCTTATAATACACAATACGGCCAGCGGCGCTTTGTCTGTTCGATCTTTTGAGCAGATGAAGCGCCGCTTTGTGTCGCCCCGTCACTTTTTTCTGGACTTTGGGCAGCTCCTGCGGTATCCTAATCGTCGGTATGAAAGACGGAGGACAGTACATATGAAAAAATGGCTGCGCGTCATGGCGGCGCTCTTGGTAATTGTGATATTGGGCGGAATGGTACCGGTGGGCGCGTCTGCCGCAGCTTCCCTTCCCTATGCCATTCAGGTGAACCGGAAAATGAACACCGTGACGGTGTATACGCAAGACGAGGCGGGAAACTATACGGTTCCCTACAAGGCGATGATCTGCTCGACGGGTCGTTCGGGGCACGCAACGCCGTTGGGAAGCTATAGCGTCACGAGCGTCAAAAAGGAATGGTGCCTGATGTTCGACGGCACGTACGGGCAGTATTCCACGCAGTTTTCCGGAAACTTTCTCTTCCACTCCATCTGCTACACCGCGCCCGACCCCTCGACGATGCTCGCGCAGGAATATAATCTGCTGGGAAACGTCGCTTCCCTCGGCTGCGTGCGGCTGCAAACGGCGGATGCAAAGTGGATCTATGACAATTGCGCGCCTGGAACGCGCGTAACGATCTATGACGCGGACGATCCGGGGCCTCTCGGAAAGCCCGAACGCGCAATCGATACCGTGCCCGCCGACTGCGGCTGGGATCCGACCGACCCGCGGCCGGAAAACCCCTGGACGCAGGTTCCGGTGGAGGAAATCGAGCTCTCGCAGGACGCTTTGCAGCTTCAAGCGGGCGACGCGGCGGAGCTCGAGGCGGTGTGCCTCCCCGAGGACGCGGGCGTCAAGAGCGTCTCATGGACGTCCAGCGCGCCGGAGGTAGCAAGCGTCTGTGCCGGGCGCGTCGTAGGGCTTCGCGCAGGGACAGCGGTAATTACGGCAAGGTGCGGCAAAGCGGATTCTTCGTGCGCCGTGACAGTTACAGGCACGCTCCTGCCCTTTTCCGATCTGGCGGCGGGCGCGTGGTATTATGACGACATGCGCTTTGCTGCGGCGAAAGGAATTTTAAACGGCACGGGAGGCGGCAGGATGGAGCCAGGCGGCCTTGTTTCCTGGCCTGCCGCGCTTCAGATCGTCTATAACTTAGCCGGCCGGCCGCAGGCGGAAAGCGAGATTCCCAACTGGTACGGCGCGGCGCTCGCGTGGGCGCAGGACAGCGGCCTTCTCAAAGACCTGGCGTTTGACGCGGACAAGGCGGTCGGCCGCGCGGAAATGGTGACGCTTCTGTACCGGCTCGCGCAGAAAAGCAGCCGAAGGCTGACGGCAAAGGCCAGCTTGGATGCATTTACGGACGCGGATGCCGTGCCGGATCATGCGGCCGAGGCTGTCCGCTGGGCAGTGGGACGCAGCATTTTAAAGGGTGACGAGAGCCAGTGTCTTGCGCCCCTCGCGCCTCTTACCCGCGCGCAGATCGCCGCACTTCTTCGGCGGTACATCGAAAAATAATTCGCACAGAATAACGAACAGGGCGCGCCGCAGTGCGGCGCGCCCTTCCAACATATTTTGACGAGTTCCCCAATCGGGTTCGTAGGAGGCGATGCCCACATCGCCCCAAGGGCAGTTTCGAATTCGCCGAAGATTTCCGAAAAAACGGATTTTACCGCCGGGTCGATGTGGGCATCGACCCCTACGCATCACAGGGAAATTAGCAAAGTCCCGGAGGACTGCGGAAACAATCGAAAAATCAAGCCAATAGATTTTGTGTTTTGCAGAGCTTTGCGTACACGCCGCCTCTGGCCATAAGCTCGGCGTGCGTGCCGGATTCGACGATATCGCCGTCGGAGACAACAAGAATGCGGCTGGCCGCGCGGATGGTAGAAAGGCGATGGGCAATGATGAGCGTCGTGCGGTCTTTGGCCAGCTCGTCGAACGCGTGCTGGATTTTGGCCTCGGTCAGAGAATCGAGCGCGCTCGTCGCCTCGTCGAGAATGAGGATCGGCGGATTTTTGAGGAAAATGCGGGCAATGGAAATGCGCTGCTTCTGCCCGCCGGAAAGTAACGTCCCGCGCTCGCCGACGTAGGTGTCAAAGCCGTCGGGCATGGCCAGAATGTCGTCGTAGATTTCCGCGCGCTTCGCGGCCTCTACGATTTCATCCATCGTCGCGTCGGGCTTTCCGTAGCGGATGTTCTCCAGAATCGAGTCGGCAAACAGGAACACGTCCTGCTGCACAACGCCGATCTGCCGGCGCAGGCTCTTCTGCGTGAGGCTCCGCACGTCCATACCGTCAATCAGGAGCTTGCCGGAGGTCACGTCGTAAAAGCGCGGAATGAGCTGGCAGAGCGTCGACTTGCCGCCGCCCGATGGGCCGACGATCGCGATGGTCTGACCGGGGGCGACATGAAGCGTAATGTCGTGCAGCACGGCAAGATCTCCGTCATACGAAAAGCCGACGTGGTCTAAATCGATTTTTCCCTCCACGTGCGTGAGCTCCAGCGCGCCGGGCGCGTCCTGCAGGGTCGGCTCCGTGCGCATGATCTGCGTGAAGCGCTCGAGTCCTGCCGTGCCGTTGGCGAAGAGCTCGGTGAAATTCGCGAGCTTTCGGATGGGGTTGACAAAGGTCGTGATATAGAGGCTGAACATCAGAAGATCGGCATAGTTGAGCTTTTGCTGCATGATGAGATAGCCGCCCACCGCGACGACCGAGACGGAAAGAAGGCTCATGAACAGCTCCATCGTGCCCATGAAAATGCCCATCTCGCGGTGAAAGCTCTTCTTGGAAACTTTGAACGCTTCGTTGGAGCAGCGGAATTTTTGAAGCTCGAGATTTTCATTTGCGAAGGCCTTCGCCGTGCGCATGCCGGACAGGCTCGACTCAATGTCGGCGTTGATGTGCCCCACGCGCTGCTTGACCTTGCGCGAGGCCTTGCCCATCTGCTTGCGCCGCAGCAGAACGGTCACAAGGAAGACCGGCAGCAGCACGCAGACGACGAGCGCTAAGCGCCACTCGGTGCGGAACATGACGATGAGCGCGCCGGTGATCGTGACAAACGAGATGAAGAGGTCTTCCGGGCCGTGGTGGGCAAGCTCGGTGATCTCAAAAAGGTCGCTCGTTAAGCGGCTCATAAGCTGGCCGGTGCGGTTTTTATCAAAGTAGTCGAAGCCGAGCGTCTGCATGTGGCAAAAGAGCGCTTCGCGGATGTCCGCCTCGACGCGGATGCCAAACGTGTGCCCCCAGTAGGTGATGATATAATACAAAAACGAGCGCACGACATAGGCCAGCACAACAATGCCCATCACAACAAAAAACGTCTGATACGCGTTTTGCGGCAAAAGCTCATACATTGCCCAGCGCGAGATGAGCGGATAGGCAAGGTCGACCAGCGAAACGAAAAGTGCGCAGACCATATCTAAAATAAAAAGACCCATGTGGGGCTTAAAGAAGTGCAGAAAAATTTGCAGCATGCTCTTGTGCTGATACTCTCTTGGGCTCATAGCGTGGCTTCCTCGTCTTTCTCTCCGGGCGCGGTTGCGCTTACCGCGGAGGATATGATAGAATACAGCCGGAAAGGCGGCGGTTGGATGATTGAACGATTACACGAAACACCGGAGCTTGTGCTTTGCGTCAAGCCCATCGGCATGCGCGCGCAGGGAGACGGCGAAACCGATCTTCCGGCGCAGCTCTCGCGGCAGCTGAATTGCAGGATTTTCCCCGTGCACCGGCTCGATCAGGCGGTGGGCGGCGTGATGGTCTTTGCGAAAACGGAAAAAATGGCGGCTAAGCTCTCCAGCCATATTCAGGCCGGACAGCTTCAAAAGGAATATCTGGCCGTGCTCACAAAGCGGCCGGAGGAGGACGCGGCAGAGCTTCACGATCTGCTGTTCCACGACCGGTTCAAAAATAAAACCTTTGTCGTGTCAAAAGAACGAAAGGGCGTCAAAAAAGCGTCGCTGTCTTACCGCGTGCTGGAAGAATCAAATGGGCGCTGCCTTGTGCATGTGCGGCTCTACACCGGCCGGACGCACCAGATCCGCGTCCAGTTTGCCTCGCGCGGCTGCCCGCTGGTGGGAGACGGAAAGTATGGCAGCCGGGTGAACGCCGCATCCCCCGCGCTCTGGTCTTACGCGCTGACGATTCCTGCGTCAAAGGACGAAGAGGCGCGCTTCTGCGCGCTGCCCGAAATACAGGGCGCATGGGAGCCGTTTTCCGATACGCTGTCCCGGTTGGAGGGGCTACTTAAATAGAATCAGCGAGAACCAGACGACGATGTTGCCGTTCATGAAGTCCAGGCCGTGCTTTTCGGCAAGGTCGGTGACCAGAATGCCCTGGCTCTCAACGCAGGGGAACATTTTATCCGGGTGGCGGCACGGCGCATCCGGATAGGCGCAGTGCTCGCAGATGGCGCAGGCCTCAGTGGAGAGCGCATAAGTTTTTACGCCCTGTGCGGCGATCATGTCCCGCACCTGCCGGGTGAGCTCTTCGTGCGGCGCGCGCGTGGCGAGCGTTTCCTCTAAATTTGCGATGTCGGATACCTCGGTGATCGAGGTCATCATCAGCGCCTCCGGGTAAGAAAGGCAGCGTGCCTTGCATTCTTCGACGGTGCCCACCGCCGGGGGACAGGCCCACGTCGTATTGTACATTGGGCACTGCGTCTGGCAGATCCAGCGCACCCGCTCGGAGAAAACGAGTTCGGACGTTTTGATCCAGTCGTATTGAAAAAGCGGAAGCTCCGCAAGCTGCTGCTCAATGGCGGCCTTGTCGATCATAGCGCGCCTCCTTTTTGCTTTCTCTATTCTACACAATTTCCCCTCAGAACGTCAAGCGCCAAGAGCGCGCAAAAAATGCGCCCGGCACGGTGTGTGGATGCCGGACGCATGCTTGCGTGCTCTTGCAGAGCAACGAAAAATATGGTATACTAGAAAATACTGTGCCGGATGAACAGGTGACACGGTATTCCCTCTTCCCGGGATTTACTGTAGCAGATCGCCGCCAAAATGTCACCCTCCCAGCGCGTCTTTGGACTATCGCGGCGCGATAGAGCCACTCTACTGTCAGTAGAGTGGCTTGAAATTCAAGGGCTTTTCGATATTTTTACCAGGAGGTGCCAAATTGCAGACCGACGAAGCCACCCTGCGCAAAACTGTCGCAAAAAACATTGCGGCCTATCGCAAGGCGCACCATGACACGCAGCTCGATCTTGCGACAAAGCTCAATTATTCCGACAAATCCGTCTCCAAATGGGAGCGGGGCGAGAGCCTGCCGGACGTGTATATCCTCAGCCAGATCGCCGATCTCTACGGCGTGAGCGTCAGCGCGCTCATCGGCGAGATCCAGCCGCCGAAGGAGTCCAAGCCGCACTACCATATGTTCATCCTGCTGTTGTCGCTGGCGCTGACGCTTGCGGTGGCGACGCTTCTGTTTACGATGTTTACGATCTGCAAGGTTCCGTATCCGGCGTGGATGTTCTTTGTCTACGCACTGCCGGTGTGCTCGATCATCTGCATCGTCTTTACGAGCCTCTGGTGGGGCATTTTGTGGCAGGGCGTGTCGGTGTCCGCCCTCATCTGGACATTGGGACTCAGCCTCTATCTTTCCTTTGAACTTGAAAACGTGTCGCTCATCTTCCTCGTCTGCGCGGCTCTGCAGGTGCTGACGGTTCTCTGGGAGGTGTTCCGCAAATTCCTGCTCAAGAGCAAAGGACTGCCGGACGGAGAAACCATGCCGGTCAGCCGAAGCGAATGACCTGTGCATCCGCGTCCACGTGCGCGGGAACGCCGAAGGGCAGAATGCAGCGCGGCAGCGCGTGGCCGACATTGATATTGCAGACAATCGGAAGCTCCGGATTGGCGATCACGCCGGTCAGGAGCTTCTTGTATTCCGCGTGATACATCTCGTCCATCGGCTTGCCGACGAGTACGCCGGAGACAGCGTCAAATACGCCGGTTTCTTTGAGCGTTTCGAGCGCTTTTTTGTAAGTCTCGGGCGGCATATACTCCTCGCAGGACTCAAGAAGCAGAATTTTCCCGCGCCAGTCGTCGATCGATGGGAACAGGCCGTATTTCCGGCAGACCTCCGGCATGTCCTTGTGCCGCCAGCCGGAAAACATTTCATACATCGAATCGATGCAGCCGCCTAAAATCTCGCCGGAAAACTGTGCGCCGCCCTGCAAGCGCTCGAAGCCCGTGTTTTTATGCGCGGGAAGCTCGGTGCCGAGCGCCTCGGGCGTAAAATCCGTGCGGCTCTCATACCAAAGCTCGCTCGGGCGCACCTCCCGGATGGTTCCGGTTTTTAAGAACTCTTCAAAATACTGCTTCGTATACGGAAGCATCTCGGGCGCAAGCTCGCACACGTCTGGCAGAAACGCCTGCCCGTAGAGCGTGGGGATGTCTGCCTTGTGGAGCATGAAATGGTTGAGCGTCGTGTCAGAAAAGCCCAGAAACGGCTTTTTTGTCACGGCGTTTTTGAGTTCGTCATTGGAGAAGAGATACGGAGCAAGCCGGTACGTGTCGTCTCCGCCGATGGCGCAGAGGATGGCGTCGATCTCCGGGTCGCGGAATGCGTCCAGCAAGTCTTGCGCGCGGTGCTCGGGGTGTGCGGCGAGCGATTCCAAACCGTCCAGCGCGTGCGGCAGGAACTTCGCGCGAACGCCGAATTCTCTCAGGCGGCTCAGGCCGAGGTCAAGCTCGTGGTGGAGAAAATCCTCTCCGAGAATGCCGCGCGAGAGGCTGACAATGCCGAGTGTTCTGATCATGGGACTGCCTCCTTTTCGCAACTTTCAGGCGGGTTTATTTTCGGAGCTGTAAGGATAATTCGCGGACGAGGGATTTTGGCAGCTTGACGGTTTTGCGGTCGTAGGTCACGAAGCCGTTGAGCTCATCTTCCACATCGCTCAGCTGCGTATAGACGCAGGCGCAAAGACCTTTTTCCTTCGCGGGGATGATCTGCGTCTCATAGAGCTTCCGGAAGGCCTCGCCAAGGGACGCGCTGTCGCGAAAGCCCTTGTACCCAAAGCGCTTGTCGCCCCACGTGTGCCCGGGGACGACGAGCGTGTAGCCGCCAAACTCCGTGAGCGCGACGGCTCTTCCCAGCTTGTCGGGTTTAAAATGATAGGGGCGGAAGTAGACATGCAGGCTCTGTAGCTTTCCGGTTTTCTGATCGTGCCAGCCGCTGGCGTGATCGATGATGCGGGTGTGATCTAACTTCTGAATATACTCTGCCGCGTATGCCGCGTCAAACTGCCCCCAGCCCTCGTTGAAGGCGACCCACGCGCAGATGCACGGGCAGCTGTAGAGCTGGGCGATCATCTCGGTAAGCTCGGTGTAGTAGCTCGCGCGCGCCATCGCGTCGGTGCGGGAAAATTTTCTGTAGTCGTTGTCCTTGTGGTGAATGCCGGTAATCAGGGGCGCGGAGATGGTAAGCAAATTGTATTCCCCGCCGCCGCTTACCATGTCCTGCCAGACGAGCATGCCGAGGCGGTCGCAGTGATAGTACCAGCGCAGGGGCTCGATTTTGATGTGCTTGCGGAGCATGTTGAAGCCCATGTCCTTCATGAGCTGAATGTCGAAAACCATCGCCTCGTCACTTGGCGCGGTGTATAGCCCGTCCGGGAAATAGCCCTGATCAAGAACGCCGTTCTGGAAATACGGCTTGCCGTTGAGAAGCAGCCGGGGCACGCCGTCTTCATCCTCTCCAATCCCAAACGAGCGCATGGCGGCGTAGCTTGTGACATGGTCTTCTCCCAGCGTCACGTCCACATCGTAAAGCGTGGGCGATTCCGGCGACCAGAGATAGAGCTTTTCCAGCGGAATGTCCAGCGCGCCGAAACCTTTCTCGTCGGCCTCGCTTTGGGCGACAGCTTCCCCATGCAGCGAAAGCTTGACGCTGGCTCCGGCGGGATACTTCGCCTGCACCTGATAAAGAAGCTGATTCGTGATAAGGTCGGGCGTGTACCGGATGGCCTTCACGTAGGT
Organism: uncultured Oscillospiraceae bacterium; assembly: GCA_934668605.1. Taxonomy (GTDB): domain Bacteria; phylum Bacillota; class Clostridia; order Oscillospirales; family Oscillospiraceae; genus CAG-170. The sequence continues at coordinate 17,530 of CAKUNY010000020.1, forward strand.
TTCCGGCACCCACTCGCACCAGACCGTCTGCCAGATGCCGCTCTGCGGGGTGTACCAGATGCCGCCGCGGTGACTGCTCTGCTTGCCGCGCGAGAGCTGCGAGGCTTCCCGGTCGTCTCGCGCCTGAACGGTCAATTCGTTGTCTCCTGC
>CAKUNY010000021.1 GCA_934668605.1 uncultured Oscillospiraceae bacterium
ACTTCTCGTAGTACTTGGCGTACTGCGTGTAGGTCAGCCAGCTCTTGATCTCGATCTTCGTGTTGTACTCCGGCTGGGTCAGAAGCAGCTGCTCATACGAAAGAACATCGTGCCGGCTGGAATAATACGTGCGGTACGTTTCGCCGTAGTGGCTCATCGGGTCGTAGCCGGGGTAATCGTCGGTATAAATGCCCTCGACGTTCTTCGGCTCACCGGACTTCAGATAGCTGAAGGTGCCGTCGTCGTTCTTGACGACCTTGTAGAACGGGTCGAGGTTGGAGGTGATATCGTCCTTGTCGGTGTTCTCGCCCTTGATCGCGTTCCAGTAGAACTGCTCCGTGGTGACCTCGTCCAGAAGCGCCTTCGCCTCGTTAATTTCGTCCTGATCAAGCGCCTTGACCTTGAAGGTCAGGGTCGTCTCGCCGAGCACCTTGCCGAGCACGCTGCGTCCGTTTTCGTCATACGTGCGCTGGCAGATCTGGATCTTGATCTTGGCCGTCGCGTCGGGCTGGCCGGGCAGCGGGCGGTAGACAACGATGTTGTAGCCGTTGATATCCGCCACATTGGGCGTCAGGCTCACGAAGTTCTGCATCTTCGAGGAGTAGTCGTCGAAAATGCCCGCGTCCTCCATCTCATACAGTCTCGGGAGCTTGAGATTGTCCTTGATGGGCTGCGTCAGGTCGACCGGCGCGCCGAAGTCATAGTAGTTGACGATCATGCCGGGGAGGATATTTTTGAGGTTTGCGGAAATTTTGCTCGAGGTGCTTTCCGTCTCGGGCTTTACGGTGATGCGGAACGCGTTATGCAGCCGGAGGGCACTGAGCGTGTCGTCCGTGTGGTTCTTCATGGCCTCGAGCGTGTAATCGTCCAGATTCTGATCGAAGAGCGTGACCACCTGGAAATCAAAGGTCGTGGCCTTTTCGCCCCGCTCGGGTCTGACCGGGGTGACCTCGATCGTCTCGTCCGTCGAGGAATAGCGCACGGCGCTGTCCGGCAGCGAGACGCAGCCGGTTTTGATGGAGACGCCGTCAACCGTAACCGTTTGCGGAATGCTGAGCTTCTCAGAGATCTGTCCGCCAACGACCATGCCCGCGAAGTCCTTGATGGTGCTGGCCGATGCGGTGTTGGTGTTCTCGCCGCGGATGTCCTCCCATCTCAGCTTCTCATCGAGCGCCTTGCGCATGAGCTCCTGCGCCTTTTCGATATCCCAGCCGATGCGAACCTTCGTCGTGACCTCCTGCGTCGCGCCGTCCTTCGTGAGCTCGAACTTCACGCCGGAGTAGATCACATATTTGGTGTCCTTGTCGCCCTCGCCCTGATAGTAGGTCACGGTGCCGTCGTTTGCGAGATAGGAATGATCGCTGACGCCGTAGGTTCCGAGCGTGCCGGGGTCTTTGAGCGTGACGGTGATCTCGGTCGGCGCTCTGTAGAGCTTGTCGCCGTTTTGGATCGCGGCCTTGACTTCGTCCTTGCTCAGACGGTTGCCGTCCTTGTCAAAATAGATGCGGCTGCCTTCTTCGTCGACGCCCTCGCGCTCATAGCCGTTTTCATACAGCCAGAAGCTGACCGCGTCGGTCACGTTTTCATGGCCGCGGATCTGCACGGGCTGGATATACGTGTACGTGTCTTCCAGCTTTGCCTTGATCTCGGCCAGCTCGTCGCCGGACGCTGCCTGCGAGGAGGTCAGAATCACGGTGATATCATGGCTCGCCGTCGCGCCGTTCAGATTGGCCGCCGCGGTGAGCGTGACGGTCGTCGTGCCGCTTACGGGGAGCTTGACTGCGCCGGTCGCGGCATTCAGATCCGCGCTGTTCGACGTCCAGGTGATCGCGCTGCCGCGCTCGCCCGTTTTGCCGAATTCCAGAACGGTATGGCTATCCGTGATGTGGTATACGCCGTCGTTGTCCGGGGTCAAAAGACCAGTGGTGTTATCGAGGTCAATTTCCACGCCGTACGCTTCCTGATAATCCATCTCGAGCTGCTCGTAATAGAACGTCAGGAAGATCACGCGCGCCTCGTCATACGAGCGGATCACCTTGTCGTTGTAGCCGAAGTTCTCCTGGATGTAGGCGTTGATCTCGCTGAGGCTGAGGTCGGCGAGCATTTCGTCGACTTCCTCTTCCGCCTGCGCGCGCATGTCATTGACCGTCGAAGCAAGGGTCTTGTCGTAGAGCTTGGCATGCTGCGCGTCGTATGTCGCGTCCTGATCGTCCTGGGTGAGCTCTACCTTCCGGCCGCCCTGCCAGGGGAGGATCGGGTAACCGCCGTTGATCGCGCCGGTATCCTTGTTGAAGATTTCCAGACCGAGCTCTTTTTTGATGAAGTCTTCCGACTTCATGTAGCTCTCGGCCAGTGCGCGCGTGCCGGAGGTGCTGCCCGAAGCGACCGCCGCAGCTGCCGCGCCCTCGCGGTAGAAGCCCTTGGTGATCGAGCCGCTGTTCGTGCCGGCAAATGCGCCGAAGCCGCCGACGGAGCCGTTCACAGTACCTGCTGCGTAGCTGTTGTTGATAACTCCGGAAGCCTCCACCTTACCGACGAGGCCGCCGACGCTCTTATTGCCGGTTTTATCCAGTGAAGACATAACGTCCCCGGTTGCATAGCAGTTTTCTACCGTACCGCGGAGGCTGCCAACCAGACCGCCGACATACAAGTCCCAGCTGTTTCCGACCACCAGGCAGCTGACCGCAGCCGACGAGCCGCTGCCGCAAATGGTGCTGCCTGCGTCACTGCGTCCGACAAGACCGCCGAGCGCGCCAGACATATTCTTTCTGGTTGCAGAGCCAGAGGTAAAGCAGTTTTCAACAGTACCCGCGCTGGTATTTGCCAGAATGCCGAGGTATGTCTGTCCGGAGGTTGTCGGATTGTTCAGCACTGCGGAAACGTTCAGGTTCTTCACTGTGCCTGCGGCGGCAATGCTTTCAAACAGGCCGCTTTCGCCGACCAGACCGGAAACCAGATACTTCCCGCCGCCGTCAAACGTACCGGCGTAGTTCTTGATGGCTGTCCACGTTTTGCCGTTGAGGTTGATGTTGTCGGTCAGTTCGGCGTTGATGGCCGCGTCGCCGCCGTTGACCTTCGCCGCGAACCCTGCAAGCTCGGCAGCGTTCGAGATCTGATACGTGCCGTCCGCACTCTTGCTGGGTTCTTCCGTCGAGCCGTCCCAGCTCTTGCCTGCATAGGTGAGGGTGACGGTGATCGTCTCGTCCTTGGAGACGGTGATCGTGCCGCTCTTCGTGAGGTAGTCGGTCTTCGAGACGGTGTAGGTGTACGTCTCGCCCTCGACGAGGGTATACGTGCCGTCTTCGTTTGGCTTCTGTTCGCCCGCCGCCGCATGCGTCACGGTGACAGTCGCGCCTTCCGTTTTCACATCGAAGGTGATCGTGCGGCTCTCCAGCTGCGAAAGCGCCGGAACCTCAATAGTCTGCTCTTCGCCCGCCTTAACTTCGAAGCTGGCGCTGTGCGTTCCCCAGCCGAACTTCGAGACGGTGTAGCTGTAATTGCCCGCCGGGAGGTAGTACGTCGTGCCGCTTTCGGGCTCATAAGTCTTGCCGTCCTTGTCCGTAACGGTCAATGCCGCGCCCTCGGTCACTCCCGTAAACTCGACCTTGCTGGTCTGGATGGTCTGGAAGTTGCGGAGATAGAGATAATAGTTCGACGCATTCCAGCCCGATGTCGTGTTGTATTCGAGCTTCAGCACTTCACCAGCCTTGAGACTGACGGAATAATTCTGCCACGCGGAACTCTGAGCAAAGGTCTTGATTGGCGTACCGCTCGCCGAGGCGCTTGCAGCCTTCTTGATCGTGAGCGTATAGCTGCTGCTGTACACATAAGGCAGTACGTCAAAGCTCAGAATGACGTTCTTTTCGGTCTTAATATTCAGATAGTTCCGCCTGTTTGCAGTCGTTGTCGACTTGAGGTAATTTCCTGCTTCGTCTTTGACCGGCGTCCAAGCTTCACCGTATCCCTGATCTGCCGTCACACCCTCGCAGTCTGCAAAGAAGTCAGCAAAGGCAAGCTTGCGAATCACTGTATTTTCCACAAGCGCCGGCGCAGCGCCAACCGTAAACGAGCCCTTTGTCTCGTCGCAGTTCGGGTGCGTAATGGTGTAGGTATAGCTGCCCGCGACCAGCTCCAGCTCAACCGGAGAGGTCGTAAAGGTCTTGGTATCGCTGTAGTCGCTGCCGCTCTGAACCGTGAGCGTATACTCGCCCGTCAGCTTTTCCGGCAGCGTGAGCTGGAACGTGACCTTCTGCGGCTTGCCCTCTTCGAGCGTAACCTTTTTCGTTACGTTTTCGCTGCTTACCGTGAAGCTGTCGCTCTGCGGCGCATAGCCGAACTTCGACACCGTATAGGTATACTCGCCCGGTATAACCGTAAATACGCCGTTCGTGCCGGTTATTTTCCCGTTCGTCTTTTTGTTGACGAGCGTGATCTGCGCGTCCTTCGGCGTCACATCAAACGTCACGTCAAACGCGAAGCCGAAGTTTCTGAGATAGACGCAGTCATCATATTTGTCGCCGCTGCTATCCTTGATGAAGGTCAGCGTCAGCGTATCGCCCGGCTTGACGCTCAGCTTCTTCGTTGTCCAGTCTGTGCTGCCGCTGATCGTCTTATCGCTCGAACCATTGATGCTGAGGTAATCAAATCTCGTTTCCGAGCTGGCCTTCCAGTCGAAGATAAAGGTGTCGCCCGGCAGATTATCGCCGAATTTGATGGTGATGGTGACCTGCGAGCTGTTTTTGCCCTTGCTGTTAGAGCGAAGAACCGTCTCGCCGTCCACTACCGCATCCACGTACGCGTCCTTCGCCGGAATCGAATCGGTGTTGCTGGAAAACTCGACGGTTGCATATCCCTTGAGGCCGTCGAAGATCGCATTCGGCATGGGCTTTTCCTTCACGACCACCTGATAGGTCGCGCTCTTGCCCTTGTAGGGAATCGTCACCGTTGCCGCTTCAGAAGCCTGCGAAGAGCTGAACTGTGGCTTAATGCCCTTGTCCTCGAACTCTGCCGCTGGAATTTCTACGCTTGTATTGTTCGTATAATAAACCGTCAGGACAAGGCCGGTGGTATCGAGCGCTTCGCCCTGGAAGTAAGTGGTCTTTGTTGCGGGGCTTGTGATCGCAATATCCCTGACCTGCAAAAGCACGATATCCAGCTTGCCCGATGCCTGATCGACGCTGCCTTCCTTGTTCTCGTAACCATTCTCCGTTGTTGTGGCCGTATAGGTATACGTGCCATCCTTGAGGAGCTTATAGCTGTCGTTGCCTTCCGGAGCAACCACATTGCCGTCCGCATCCTTGATCGTCACGACTGTAGACGCAGGGCTCTTCGTGACTGTGAGCGTGACCCACGCGTCGGCGTTCACATCCAAAGCCACGGTGACCGGCTCGAGCGCCGTGCCAGCCTCCGCCTGCGGCGCAGTGACCTCAAACGCGTCGCCGTTCTTCGTCACGTAGCCCGGGCAGGAAACCGTGTAGGTATACGTACCGGCGGCCAGAGCGACCTTCTGCTCCGCACCCGTACCGGAATAAACCGCGTCGTCGCCATTTTTAATGGTGAGGGTCGCCGTCGCCGGAGTGATGTGGAAGGTCTTAGGAGCCGTGGGGGTTTCCCATTTCAGAATCGGGAAGCTTCCCGTTTTCGCCATGAAGCTATCGCCCAGCAGCGCAGCAAAGGTCGACTTCTTCATGTCGGCTTCATCCATGAAGTTCGATGCATCGTCCTTCGTAATGCCGGTCAGAAGATTCGTCGCCATTCCTGTCAGCGCGTAGCAGTTTGTGACTGTACCCTTGCCGGAATAGCTGTTTACAATGGCATTTGTCGAGGGTTCGACCGTACCCGCGGTATAGCAGTTTTTCAGGCTCGCCCCCTCTGCTGCCCAGCCGAGAATACCAGCAGCATTGCTGGATGCTGCAATAGCACCCGTGTTATAGCAATTTTCAATTACATGGCTTCCGTTGCTCATATAACCGACAATACCGCCAGCCCATTTGCTGCTGCCGGTAACGCTGCCGGTATTGGAGCAGCCGCGAACTGTGACCGCCGTCGATTTATTGGCACCGCCCAGAATGCCGCCGACGTACCGTTTACCCTTGATCGTCGCTTCATTTCTGCAATTTTCGATCGTCACCGGGCCATTCATCGTATTTGCCATAGATGCAATGCCGCCGGCATAATCCGTGTCTTCGCCGCCGTCGACGCTGCCCTTGACAATAAGGTTTTTCACCGTTGTGCCGCCGCTCATGCCCTGTAAGGACGTGAACAGACCGGCGTAACCGGCTCTTTCGATTTTCAGCGTAATGGTATGGCCGTTTCCGTCAAACGTGCCGCTGAAATTCTCATATGCTGCGGTTATTTCAGGAATATCCGCATCCAGCCTATAGTTCCCGCCCGGATCCATATTGGCGAACTCTTTCGCCGTTGTGATGGACCTAGGCGTCTCTTCTGCGGCAAGCGCCACGGTCGGGAGCATGCCCAGAACCATGACGAGCACCAGCAGAAAACTTACCAGTCTCTTTTTCATACATAACCTCCTGTTTTTCTGGCCGCTTCCGGAAAAGCCGCCCACTTTCACAAAGCGCTCTGCGCATTTTGACAAACAAAAATCCCGTACGACGAACCGTCGCACGGGCAATTGGACACGAAAAAAGCCCGTGCCCGGTACCGGCAAGCACGAAACCAGCTGACGTATCTGACTGATCCGGCTTTCCCGGCTTCACAGTGACCTACTCGCGGGGAATTTCACCCCATTCCGCCTCCGGCACGCGCCGGAACGCTGTTCTATTCATTTGCATCCATTATAGCGGCAGGAACCAGCTTTTTCAAGCCCTTCCCCCATTTTTTCACGCGAAAAAACGTATGATGATATACCATAGTGCACAAACGGCAGACAGTCGCCTGTCCGCCGTTTGTGCACTATGGATGTTTTCGTGTCCACCGGTCGCAGAGCGTCCGGATTTTCGGGACTGCCCGCTCGAGAAGCCTGTCATCCAGCCAGAAAATGACGTTCCCGCCCAAAATGAGCGCCAGCGCAAGAAGCCCTCCCATTGAGAAAAATTCCTCGCGCAGCGCGTCCAGCCGGAAGACGAACAGGAGCGCTCCGTATACCGCGATGATCGCCGCGTTAAAAAGGAGCAGCTTCCAGACAATGCGCCGGGGCTTCGGCTTTTTGTCGAGCCTGGGCTTTACGATCGGGTAATACCCCAGCGCGAGGAAGATGGCCGCCGCCTCCTTGTCGGGCGCGAGAAGCAGACTCAAAATCGCGCTTGCGGCAAACATCGCCCAGCTGAGCTTTTCCCCGCATATAATCAGAACCGGCACGATCGTCATGCTCGCGAGCAGCGGGCAGCAGTACGTCGCGACCGGGATGATCGTCCCCATCGCCATGATCGCCACCGCCAGCGCGCACAGAACTCCGCAGAGCGCCAGATCGCGGCTTGCGCGCTTCATCAGAACGTTTTCTCGCGCAGAAGATCGTATTTGATCTGCCAGAGCTTCTGCGAGAGGTCGACATAGTAGGTGTGCGGGTTGTCAAAGCGCTTGACCTCGTCCCAGAGCGTGTCGATCTGCTGCTGGCAGTAGGCCTTGATCTCGGGAAGCGTTGGGAGCTTGTAGACGAGCTCGCCGTTTTTGAAAACCGGCACCATGAGCTCCTTGGCCTTGAAGTTGTAGACCGTCTTGCGCTTCCAGGTCGCCTCGGGGTCGAAGATCTCCATGTCCTTCGTGTCGTCGACTGTCTCGTCATACACGCACAGGAAGTCCGCGATCGCCTTGCCGTTGTCGGCGCCAAAGAAGCGGTAGAGCTTTTTGAAGTGCGGGTTTGTGATCTTGCCGACGTTTTCGCTGACCTTGATCTTGGGGATCACGTTCCCGTTTTCGTCCTCGATCGCCGCGAGCTTGTATACCCCGCCGAAGACCGGCTCGGAGCGCGCGGTGATGAGCCGCTCACCGACGCCGAACTGGTCAATTCTCGCGCCCTGCAGCAAAAGGTCGCGAATGAGGTATTCGTCCAGCGCATTGGAGCACGAGATCGTGCAGCTCTCCCAGCCCGCGTCATCGAGCATCTGCCGCGCCTTTTTGGTCAGATACGTCATATCGCCCGAGTCCAGGCGAATGCCGCACCTGGTAAGCCCGCGGGGCTTCAAGACCTCGTTGAACGCGCGGATCGCGTCGGGAATGCCGCTTTGCAGGGTGTTATACGTGTCGACCAGAAGCGTCGGGTTGTCGGGGTACGTTTCACAGTAGGTTTTGAACGCCTCATACTGGCTCGGGAACATCTGAACCCACGAGTGCGCCATCGTGCCGCCCGCCGGAACGCCGTAGAGCTGGTCGGTGAGCGTGCAGGCCGTGCCCGCGCAGCCGCCGATGTATGCCGCTCTCGCGCCCAGGATCGCAGCGTCGCTTCCCTGCGCGCGCCTGGAGCCGAACTCCAAAACCACGCGTCCCTTTGCCGCCCGGCAAACGCGGTTCGCTTTCGTTGCAATGAGGCTCTGATGGTTGAGCGTCAGAAGCAAAAACGTTTCGACCAGCTGCGCCTCGATCGCGGGCGCGCGCACGGTCAGGATCGGCTCCTTCGGAAAAATCGGCGTCCCCTCCGGAACCGCCCAGATGTCGCCCGTGAAGCGGAAATTTTTCAGGTAGTCTAAAAAGTCCTCGCCGAAGATGCCGCGCGTGCGCAGATACGCGATGTCGTCTTCGCCGAAGTGCAGGTTCTGGATATACTCAATAGCCTGCTCCAGACCCGCCGCAATGGCAAAGCCGCCTTCATCGGGCACCTTGCGGAAGAACAGATCAAAGTATGTGATCTTGTCCTGCATGCCGCTTTTGAAGTAGCCGTTCGCCATCGTCAGCTCATAGAAGTCACAGAGCATGGTCAGGTTGATATTCGGATTCGTCTGCATGATGTTCGTTCCTTTCTGAACGTGTATTTGCGTGTGTACGCTTTCGATGCAGGGTGCGGCGAAGTCTCGCCGTTTTGTCTTACTATATCATATTATTTCCCATCCGCCAACCGTCTGGCGCGGACAAATTTGCTTTTTTGCTCCTCCGTGAGGCCATATTTCCGGGAAAGCTCGCCCGCGAAGGCAAGAAGCGCCTTGCCGTCTCCCCGCGTGAGCTCGAGCTCGAGCTCGCAGAAGGGCTCCTTATGCCGTCCGCCCAGCAGCTCTCCGCCATCCGCGCAGATTTCGCACGTCGTGCCGTCCGGGAGCCTGAGCGGCTGCGTCAGACGCACGAACACCGCCCCGCAGACCATTTGAAGCCCGGGCTTTGTCAGCGTCAGGAGCTCCTCCGGCGCGCCCTTGGAAACGAGCGTTCCGATGGCCTCCTCGGGCGTTTTTCCTTCGCATTCCCACTCGCCGCGCGCGTAGCCCTCGCCGGGCGTTTTCATCGTCACGACGCTCTTTTCGTTCTCCTGCCGCACGCGGAGCATCCATTTGCGGCTCGATAATGCGCCGTCCGCCGTGTCAAAATACGTCGTGCGCATGTGGATCTCGCGCAGCTTCTCCTGCGCCAATTTCACGACCTTTTCGTCGCGCAATATTTCTCCCAGCTGCCCGACGCTCTTCGCGCGCAGCTTGATTTCAAACTCGGTCGCCATAAAAGCCCTCCCGCTCATGAGTTGGCTTTATTCTACGACGTTTTTATCCCTTACGCAAGCGAATTCTCGGGAAGCTCTGAGGAAATCGGCGGCCTTCCTTATTTCCCGCCCCATTTTCCGACCGGTTTTTCCCCCCTTTTTTGCTAAACTAACAGGCATCACAAAAGCGGAGATGGAAGCCATGAAAAAACGCGCAGTTACCCGCACGTCCGCCGCGCGCCGATTTGCCTCGGCGTTTTCCTCGTCCTTTCTGCGTCTGGGGCTATACGCACTGGCCGCGGCAGCCGCGGGCTTTTTGCTCAGTGCGGCGCAGATCGGAGGCGTCTGTCTTCCGGCGGCCATCGCGCTGACGGCGGCGCTGCCGTTTTCTCTGGTGGCGGTCTTTGCCTACGCGGGCGCTGCCCTGGGCTATTTCGCGTTCTGGGGCGCGGCGGGCGCAGTCGAGCCGGTGGCGGCGGGATTTCTGATCCTGGCCGCGTCGTGCCTGTTTCACGATGTGGTTCCGTCCTCCCGCCGGTGGTTCTTCCCGCTTCTCTCGGCCGGTATCTACGCGCTGACGGCGCTCATCTTTCTTTTAAGCGCGCCGGTACATACAAAGGCCGTCTGCATCTATGCGGGAAAGGCCGCGCTCGTTTTTCTGTGCTGCTATCTTTTCGCGGGGTTATCCGAAAAGCGTGCGGAGAGCGTCGCGGCGCTGGGCTTTGGGCTTTTACTCAGCGGAAGCAGGCTCATGCTTCTGCCGGGGCTTCCCCTGAGCGTGGTGCTATCGGGCTGCGCGGTGTTTTTGTGCAGCGGGACGCGGGAGTTCTGGCTGGCCGCCGGGGTATGCGCGGTTGCCTTAGACCTGAGCTTCCGACCGGGCTACAGCGCGGGCGCGATGCTGTTTCTGGCCTCGCTCACGTGCCATTATCTAAAGCCCCGCTTTGCCGCCCTGCGCGCATGCGTTTATTTTCTCGTGCTTGCGCTTTCGTCGTTTCTCTTCGGCGCGGGGCAGACGATGTTCCCGCCCGGCGTCTTTCTGGGGACAGCTCTGGGGCTCATCCTGTGGAAGCCCGCGCAGCCGCTTCTAGCCTCGCGGGAAGCGCCTCTGGACGCAGCGCGGGAAAAGGCGCTCACGGCGGCATCGGGCGCTTTATGGTCGCTCGCGGCGGATTTGCAGCGCGGGTGCACCAGCGGCCTGGAGCCGCAGAGCGCGGCGGTTTTTGACAAGGCCGCCGAGGAGATCTGCCGCTCGTGCGCCAAGTGGAGCGTCTGCTGGGAGCAGAACGCGCAGGAGACGTTCCGCCTGCTCAGCCGCGCCTCGCGTGGGATCCTGCGCCGGGGAGAAGCCAAGCGCGACGATCTGCCGCCCTTGTTTTTAGCCCGCTGCTGCCACACCGACAGCTTCCTGCGCGCGGTCAATGACGCTCTTTCCACGCAGCTTGCCAAGGTGCAGTACCAGTCCCGCCTCGCCGAAAGCCGCCAGATCCTCTGCGACCAGTACCGCGTGCTTTCCCGCCTTCTGCAAGGTCTCAGCGAGCGCGCCCCCGGCCAGACGGAGCCGGACGCGTACTGCCCCGAGCTCGGCTTCCGGGCGACCGGTCTTCGCGGGTCAAATATCTCCGGGGACTACGGCGCGAGCTTCCGCGTGGGCGAGTGGTATTATCTTCTTTTGTGCGACGGCATGGGCTCCGGCGAGGAGGCGCGCAAGGAGGCCATGAGCACAAGTGCGCTTTTAAAAGAACTGATCGAGTCCGGCTTGGAGGCACACGACGCGATGCAGACGATCAACGGCCTTTACATCCTGCGAGACGGCGGCGGCTTTTCCGCGATCGATCTGCTGCAAGTGAGCCTCGTCTCCGCCGAGGGGTATTTGCACAAATGGGGCGCCGCTCCGTCGTTTCTGAAATTCGGCCGGACGCTCCAGACGCTCGGCTCTCCCCTGCCGCCTCCGGGACTCGGTGTGGGGCAGAGCTACGGCCCTGCGTGCATCCGGGTATCGCTCCAACGAGGAGAGGCGCTCGTTCTGACCAGCGACGGCGTAGATACGGCGATGGCCGAGCGGTACCTGCAAAGCTGCGGGGAGCTTCCGGTGCGGGAGCTGGCCGCCGGTGTGGTCGGAAGCAGCGAGGACGCCATGCCGGATGACCGCACAGCCGCCGTTTTGCGCTTGAAGCTCATCGAGTCGCAGAGCCGCACGAAAAAGCACGTGCTGTCACATATCAGCCTCTTTTGAGTATCAGGTTTTATTCGTTTTCCGGAATGTTCGTAGGGGTCGATGCCAACATCGACCCGGCGGAACGCACCGTTTTTACGGAAATCTCCGGCGAATTCGCAGCTTCCCAATGGGGCGATGTGGGCATCGCCCCCTACGCAAAGACGGAAAAATTTCAGAAATCCCGTAAGGGCGTACCGTGGGGTCATATCAAATCATCAAATATGCGCAAAAATCCCTGCCCGTTCTGGGCAGGGATTCGTTCTTATAGAAACTCTCAGAGGACCTTCGCGAGGAAGTCCTGGAGTCTTTCGCTTTTGGGGTTTGTGAAAATTTCGTCGGGCGTGCCCTCTTCGAGAAGCTTGCCGTCTGCCATAAAGAGCACGCGGTCGGCAACCTCGCGGGCAAAGCCCATCTCATGCGTCACGACGACCATCGTCATGCCGGACTTCGCGAGCTCCTGCATGACCTCCAGCACCTCGCCGACCATTTCGGGGTCAAGGGCGCTCGTCGGCTCATCGAAGAGCATAACCTCGGGCTGCATGGCAAGGGCGCGGACGATGGCCACACGCTGCTTCTGCCCGCCGGAAAGCTGGCTGGGGTAGGCGTTCGCGCGGTCGGCAAGACCGACCCGGCCAAGAAGCTCCAGCGCTGTCTTTTCCGCCTCCTCTTTTGACTTGTGAAGCAGCTGCATGGGCGCGATGGTCATGTTTTTGAGGATCGTCATGTGCGGGAAGAGGTTGAAATGCTGGAACACCATGCCCATCTTCTGGCGGTGGAGGTTGATGTTGCAGTTTTTGTCGGTGATATCCACGCCGTCAAAGAGGATCTGCCCGCCCGTCGGAAGCTCCAGAAGGTTCAGGCACCGCAGAAACGTCGACTTGCCGCTTCCGGAAGGCCCGATCACGACCACGACCTCGCCCTTGTGGATCTCGGCCGACACACCGTCTAAGGCGCGGATCTTTTCGTCTTGATTCTGCTGCCCGCCCTTGAAGTGCTTTTGAAGGTCTGTCACCTGAATCAGAACATCAGTGGTCACTGCTGCGCAGCCTCCTCTCTAATTTCCCGACCAGCCATGTAAAGAACACGACCATCACGAGATAAATAAGCGCTACCACAATGAGCGGCATGAAGGCCGAGAACGTCCGGCCCCGGATGATATCGCCGCCCTTGGTAAGGTCTGTTACCGCGACATAGCCCGCAACGGACGTTTCCTTGAGCAGCACGATAAACTCGTTTGCCAGCGCCGGGAGCACATTTTTGAGTGCCTGCGGCACGATGATAAAGCGCATCGTCTGCACATAGTCAAAGCCGAGCGACCGGCCTGCTTCCAGCTGTCCCTTATCGATCGCCATAATGCCGCCGCGGATGAGCTCGGCCACATACGCGCCGGAGTTCACGCCGAAGGCCAGCATGGCAACGCCGACGCCGTTTCTGGACGAGGCGAAGATGATGTAGAACATGATCATCAGCTGCACGACGACCGGCGTGCCGCGGATAACGGTCAGATAGATTTTGCAGAGGATGTCTCCGATGTGAAGAAGCGTCTTTCCCGCGCCCGGGCGCATTCTGTCCGCGTTCTGATCCCACGTCGAGCGGACGATGGCAACCAGCGTGCCGATGACAATGCCGAGCAGCACCGCCGCCAGCGTGATTTTTAACGTATTTCCAAGACCGGTCACGAGGTATTTCCACCGGTTGTCTTCTATGAAGTTCAGGATAAACTCTGCCTGGAGCTTTGCGAACCACTCGTTCAAAGCCACGGCCTCCTTTCATGCGGGCGCGCGGAGGAAACTTGCGTCTCCCCCGCTTGGCCGCGATGTAAAATCTTAGTTTGCGGAAATGTACTTGTCGACGATCTTCTGCACCGTGCCGTCGGCGATCAGCTCCTCGAGCGCCTTGTTAAACGGCTCCGTGAGCTCGCTTCCCTTGGCGAAGGCCGCCGCGTAATCCTCAACGGCGTAGGCGGTGTCGAGAACCTTGAGGCCTTCATTTGCAGCGACGAAGGACTTGGCCGGCTCATTGTCGATGACCACGCAGTCGAGCTTTCCGGAGACGAGCGCCGCAACAGCGTCCGCGCCCTTATTGAACCGCTGGACATGATCGTCGCCAAAATCATCCGAGCAGTAGATATCGCCCGTGGTGTCCTGCTGGACGCCGATCTGATAGTCCGCGCCGTCGGCGTAGAGATCGTCAACGGAGGTGATCGGGGAGTCTTCCTTTACAACGATGGACTGGATGCCGGTCGCGTAGCTGGTGGAGAAGTCCACGGACTGCTTGCGCTCGTCGGTGACGGTGAGGCCTGCCATCGTGAAGTCCGCCTTGCCGCTCGAAACAGCGCCCAGGATCGCGCCAAACTCAATGTCCATGATCTCCAGCTTGTAGCCGAGCTTTTCGCAGATGGCCGTCGCGATCTCCACGTCGATGCCGGCGGGCTTTTCGTTCTCATAGAACTCATACGGCGGGAAGGCAACGTTCGTCGCCATCGTGAGCGTCTTTTCTTCGCCGCTGCTTACAGCCGTTTCGGTGGATGCGGATTCCTGCTTCGATGCGCAGGCGGTAAGCGAGCAAATCAGAAGAATGCTCAGAAGCAATGCAATGATCTTTTTCATAGTCTCTTTCCTCCATCAATCGTGTGGTTGTTTTTGATGTCATAATTATACACATGCATTGCATAAATATCAAGTCTTTTTTGCATGGGATTCTGCACAAGCTTCCAGCTTGTATCTGCATCTATTTGTATAATCTCGATAATTCACGCATATATGCACAAAATATGCAGCTTCCCGGAATATTCCGAGAGGCTGCATATTGCGTTTCGTCCGTATATTATGCGTCAGTTTTCTGCATACCGTGACAAAAACTGGCGCGTGCGCTCCTGCGTGGGGTGCTCGATGACCTGGTGCGATTCGCCCTGCTCGACGATCACGCCGCCGTCCATGAAAATGACCCGGTCGGCAACGTCGCGTGCAAACGCCATCTCGTGCGTCACGATGATCATCGTCATTTTCTGCTCGGCCAAAGACCGGATCACGCGCAGCACCTCGCCTGTGAGCTCAGGGTCGAGCGCGGAGGTCGGCTCATCGAAGCAGAGAATGTCCGGCTTTAACGCCAACGCGCGCGCAATCGCGACTCGCTGCTGCTGCCCGCCGGAGAGCTGGTGCGGATAGAGGTTCATCTTTTCGCCAAGTCCCACGTCCTTTAAAAGCTTCTCGGCGTTCTGCCGGATCTCCTCGTGAAGCTCTTTTTTGCGCGTGCGGTAATCGGTCTGCTCTTTCGCCAGCAATTCGCTTGCCAGCATCACATTTTGCAGCGCCGTATACTGCGGGAAGAGGTTGAAGTTCTGGAACACCAGACCGAAATGGAGCCGCTTTCTGCGAATCTCGCTCTCTTTCTGTGTTGCGGGGTCGTCCGCGTCAAAGAGCGTCTCGCCGCCCACGATAATTTTTCCCTCGTCCGGCGTCGTCAGAAAGTTGAGGCAGCGAAGAAGTGTGGTTTTGCCGCTGCCGGACGAGCCGATGATGGCGACGGACTCGCCCTTCTCCAGGGAAAAGTCAATGCCGCGCAGCACGACGGTGTTCTTATCAAAGGTTTTGCAGATACCCTTTACATCCAATACAGCCATGTCGCGCCTCCTTACGCCTTAAAGTAGTCGAGCTTCCGCTCTGCCCAGCCGAGCAGCAGCGTGAGAATGCCGGAGAAAATGAGATAATAAACGCCCGTGAAAAACAGCGGCCAGATCGCGCCCGAAATGCCCTGCGAGCCCTTCATGAACGCCTGCCCTGCCCAGATGA
Organism: uncultured Oscillospiraceae bacterium; assembly: GCA_934668605.1. Lineage (GTDB taxonomy): Bacteria > Bacillota > Clostridia > Oscillospirales > Oscillospiraceae > CAG-170. The sequence goes on from CAKUNY010000021.1 coordinate 15,587, forward strand.
CCTCCTGCAGCGCGATGATGCGCGAAAGCGACGTGTCCTTGACGAGGGTGATGATCTCGTTCGACATCGGCGGGACGATCTTCTTCACCATCTGAAGAAGCGTCACCTGGAAGAAAATCTGGCTCTTCGTCATGCCGAGCACCTGCCCGGCTTCCTGCTGCCCCTTGGGGACGCCCTGAATGCCGCCGCGGTAAATTTCGGAAAAATAGCACGCGTAGTTAAACACAAACGCCACGCTCGAGGCGACAAAGCGCCCGGCTTCGCCGCTTCCCCAGATGTTGTTTTTCCAGACCAGACCGGGGAAATAGTAGATCACCAGCAGCTGAAGCATCAGCGGCGTACCGCGCACGACCCAGATCACGAGTCGGGTAAGTAACCGCACCGGCTTAAAATCCGTCACGAACCAGACCTGCACCTTCTGCCGCCAGCTGAGCTCGCGCGGGTTTACATGCTTTAAGACAACCGGCCGCAGAAAGCCGAAGGCCGCCCAGTTGCTCATGGAGCCGAAGGCGATGATCAGCCCCAGCGGGATCGCGCCGATGAGCGTGATGGCAAAGAGCTTGAGCGTCTGCAAAAAGCCTACGTTCAGCGCCTGAAAGACGATGGGAAACTGCTCAGAAAACGTCGTCATGGGAAAATCCTACCTTAAAATCGTTCTATATTGCGGGCAATCGCCCTTCGCCGGAACTTTACGTCACGCTCCTGAAAGCGCGGTGCTTCCCCGATGCGCATCGCGCACCGGGGAATCTGGAGAATCACCGAATGGTTGGGATTGTTTTGTTCGCGATTACTGCGCGATGAGCGCAGCCTGGATGCCGTAGGTCTCGGCGCATTCGAGCATCGAGCCGTCCGCGTAAGCGGTCTTGAAGAACTCGTTGAGCGCGGCCGCGAGGTCAGAGCCCTGACGGAAGCCGACGCCATACTGCTCGCCCTCTTCTGCGTTGAGGCTGACGGTGTAGGTGAGGCTGTCGTAGCCGGTGCCTTCGCCGACCATTGCGCCCGCCATCAGAGAGTCGATGACTGCCGCGTCCGCGGTGCCTGCCGCAACCTCCATCAGAGCGGTTGCCTGATCCTTGACCTCGGTGAAGCTGTAGCCCAGCTTTTCGACCTCAGCCTTGCCGGCAGAGCCGGACTCGACCGCGAAGTTCAGGCCGCTGCAAGCGTCGACACTCTGGTAGTCCGCTGCCTTGTCGGCAGGAACCACAACGACCTGCGAGTTGTTGCAGTATGCGTTCGAGCAGGCCATGGCACTGGTGACTTCGTCCGTGAGGGTCATGCCGTTCCAGACGCAGTCGATGGTCTTTGCGCCGAGCTCCATGATCTTGTTGTCCCAGTCGATCTCAACGAATTCCGCTTCTACGCCGAGGCTCTTTGCAAAGGCCTTGGCCATGTCCGCGTCAAAGCCGATCCATTCGCCGTTTTCGTCCTGATAGTCCATCGGAGCGAAGTCGGTGATGCCGACGACCAGCTTGCCGTTTGCCTGAATGTAGGCGATGTCGCTGTCAGCGGCGGTCTGCTCTTCGGCAGCGGGAGCTTCTTCGGTTTCTTCCGCGGCGGGCGCTTCGGCAGCCGGAGCGGTTTCGGTGGATGCGGCTTCCTCAGCGGGAGCTGCGGGTTCGGTCTTGGCGGCGCATGCGGTGCAGGCGATGAGCATCATGCATGCCAGCAGCAGAGCGATGATCTTTTTCATGATTTGTTCCTCCTGTGTGGTTCGTTTTGTTCTGGCGAACTGTTTGTTTATCATGGTGATACTTTACCATACTAACGAGGTAATGTAAAGAAGCAAT
>CAKUNY010000022.1 GCA_934668605.1 uncultured Oscillospiraceae bacterium
GAAAAAGCGGAGTCTATTGATTCCGCTTTTTCATTTACTTGTAGCACTCGGGACGCAGAATGCCGATGTAGGGGAGATTGCGGTAGTAGTTGGCGTAGTCCAGACCGTAGCCGACGACAAATTCGTCCGGGATCTCAAAGCCGCAGATGTCGGTCTTGAGGCTCTTATCGTGGCAGGCGGCCTTGTCGAGGAAGGAGACGGTCGTGATGGACGCAGGCTTTCTCGCAGAGAGCAGCTCCTTGAGGTAGTGCATGGTAAGACCCGAGTCGATGATATCCTCGACGATGACAACGTCGCGGCCGGTGATGTTGTTATCCAGGTCCTTGATCAAGCGCACGACGCCGGTGGACTGCGCACCCGCGCCGTAGCTCGAGACGGAGATGAAGTCCATGTCGATGGCGCAGTTCATGCAGCGGCACAGATCGATGTAGAAAAACGAAGCGCCCTTTAAGACGCAAACGAGAACCGGGCGCTTGTCGCCGAGCCGTCTGGTGAGCTCCGTGCCGATTTCCTCGACGCGCGCGGCAATGGCCTTTTCGGTGTAGAGAACGCGTTCAATATCCTGTTCAGCAGATCGGATGAGCATGATAAGCCTCCTGAAAAATTTTCTGGACAATCGCAGATACTATGATTATAATCAAAAAACAGGGATAAGTAAAATAGATATACGTAATTTTGAGTATTAGAAATTCTAATGACGGAGGGGACACAGATGGCAGTCAAGCTGGAGCTCTACCGGGTATTCCACGAGGTGGCGCGCATGGGGAACATCTCCGCCGCCGCGCAGAATCTGTTTATTTCGCAGTCCGCGGTCAGCCAGTCGATCAAGCAATTGGAAGAGCAATTGCAGGTGCGGCTGTTCTCGCGCAGCACGAAGGGCGTTTACTTAACAAGCGAGGGAAAGCTTTTGCAGGAGTATATTTCCCACGCGCTGGGGCTCATTCAGAGCGGGGAGGAAAAGCTTGCGCAGTCGCGGCAGCTCTTAACCGGCGAGCTCATCATCGGCGCCAGCGACACGGTGACGAAGACGTATCTTCTCTCGCGCCTGGAGGCGTTTCACCGGGACTACCCCGATATCCGCATCCGGATTTTAAACGGCACGAGCCACATGGTGCTCGATTATCTGCATGCCGGGCAGGTGGACATCGCCTTTGCCAGCGACGATCAGGATCCGGCGGTCTATGACGTGCGGCACTGCGTGGATACGCACACGATCTTTGTCGCCGCGCCCGATTATCCGTGCGATTTTACGCATGCGTACTCGATGGAGGAGATCGCGGCCTTCCCGCTGATCCTGCTCGAGCGCAAGGCAAGCTCGAGGCTCTATCTCGAGCAGTATTTCCAGCAGCACGGCGTGACGATCCAGCCGGAAATCGAGCTGGGCTCTCACAACCTGCTCATTTCGCTTGCGAGAATCGGCCTCGGCGTTGCGTGCGTGACGGAGGAGTTTTCGCAGTCCGGGCTCGGCCGGGGCGTCATTCTGCCGCTGCGGACAGATTTCGTCATTCCGCCGCGCGCCGTCACGATGTGCACGCTTCAGGGCGTGACCCCAACGTCGGCTGCCAAGCGCTTCATGGACTTCATCTCCGAGAGCAACAAAATGGCCTACGATCCCGGCCATTCGTATCACTTTACCAACGGCTGATGCGTAAGACCATCAAAAGAACGCGTAGGGGGCGATTGAGCACATCGCCCCAAGGGCAGTTACGAATTCGCCGAAAATTTTCGTAAAACCGGCTCGTTCTGCCGGGACGATGTGGGCATCGTCCCCTACGCATGATTTGAAAGATTTCCGAAATTTCATAACGTGCATCCACGCATGGACGCAAAATCCGTAGAGGCGGAGCTACTTTCCGCGCTGGTAATCGCGGATGGCGCTCAAAAAGTCCTCGCCGTAGCGGCAGGCCTTGACCTCGCCGATGCCGGAGACGCAAAGGAGCGCGTCCATCGTCTCGGGCGCCTTTTCCGCCATGTCGAGAAGCGTGGAGTTCGAGCAGACAATGTAGGCCGGGACGTTTTCCCGCTGGGCAATTTTCATGCGCGTCTCGCGCAGCACACCAAACAGATCGTCCGCGCCGGAGGATACCGGGGCGGGCTTTTTTGCGCTCTTTTGAGAGGTCTTCGGCGCGGGCTCCGGCTCGGCCAGCACTGGCATGAGAAGCTGCCTGCCGCGGAAGAGAACGTCCCGCGCCTTTTCTCCGGGCTCTAACGTGCTGTGCTCAGGGTTGACGCGAAGGTACCCCTCCGCCTCTAAAAAATCGCACAGTGCGTTCAGCTCCTGCCGCTTTTCGTGCATGAGGTTATAGGTCGAAATCCGGTCGAGCCCGAGCTCTGAAATCCGCTTATCCCGGCTGCCGCGCAGAACGCGAAGCACCATTGTTTTTCCGACGAAATAGCCGAGCTTTTCATAGATCCGGTACACGCACGAAAGAAGCATCTGCGCCGGAACGGTCACGTCCTGCATGCGCCGCTCGGTTTTGCAGTTGCCGCAGCAGCCGCAGCTTTCGGGGTGGCTCTGGCCGAAATAGGATAGAATGTAGCCGCGCAGACAGTCGGTCGTTTTGCAGTAGCCCGTCATCTGCCGCAGGCGCTGAAGATCTCCTTCGCGCACACGCTCCTGCACGTCGGGGTCCAGTTCTTCGTTGCCGCCGTTCTGGATGAGAAAGCGCGCCGTCTGGACATCGCCGGGGGCATAGAGCAATATGCATTCGCCGCAGCTGCCGTCTCTTCCCGCGCGCCCGGCCTCCTGATAGTAGGCCTCCAGGGATTTTGGCATGTTGTAGTGAATGACGAAGCTGACGTTTGATTTGTCGATGCCCATGCCGAAGGCGTTCGTCGCGACCATGACGGTTTTGCGGTCGAAGCGGAACTCGTCCTGATTGGCGCGGCGCTCTTCCTCAGAGAGTCCCGCGTGATAGCGTGTGGCGGCAATGCCCTTGTCGTTTAAAAACTCGCACACGCGCTCGACGGAGGCTCTTGTATTGCAGTAGACAATGCCGGCCTTTCCGCTTCGTTCGCGCACGAGCTGCAGCGTCGCGGCCAGCTTGCTTGTTGGATGCTGGACAGCAAAATAGAGATTCGGGCGGTCGAAGCCTGTGATGTTGAGAAGAGGATTTTTGAGCCCCAGATGCGAGACGATATCTGCGCGCACCTGCTTCGTTGCGGTGGCCGTAAAGGCGGCGACAACGGGGCGCGCGGGAAGCTGCGCGATAAAATCGGCGATTTTCAGATAGCTCGGCCTGAAATCCTGCCCCCATTGCGAGATGCAGTGCGCCTCGTCGACGGCGAGAAGCGAGACAGGAACGTGCGAGATGAGGCTCAGAAAGCTCTCGTTTTCCAGCCGCTCGGGCGCGACATACAGGAGCTTATACTGCTCCTTCGCGGTTTTCGCGTACGTTTCCCGCAGCTGCTCGAGAGAAAGGGAGCTGTTGAGAAAGGCCGCCGGAACACCCGCCTCCGTGAGCGCCGCGACCTGATCGGTCATAAGGGAGATGAGCGGCGAGACAACGATGGTAAGCCCTGGGAGCATCATGGCGGGGATCTGGTAGCAGATCGATTTTCCGCCGCCCGTCGGCATCACGCCCAGAACGTCCCGGCCGGACAAAATCGCGTCGATCAGCGCCTCCTGCCCGCCGCGGAAGGCGCTGTGACCAAAGTATTTTTTCAGCAGCGTCCTTTTTTCCAAAATCAATTCCTCATAGCACAGCCGCCACACAGAAGCGTGACGGCTGAAAACATATTATAGTGATCAGAGTTCGTCCTCGTCCGGGAGCTGGAGCTCGTCGAATGCGTTTTCTGCGTCGTCGAAGATGGCCTGGATGTCGGCAAGCGTCTCCTGCAAACGGGTAAGACCGGAGGACAGGTCGGAGGTGAGCGCGGAAATTTCCTCGCCCGCGTCGGTGTAACGGTCTTTGGACTGCTCGCAAAGAAGGCTCAGCTGCTCGCGAAGCTTTCTTGCCCGCACCATAGCGTTTCGTTCGGCCTGCTCGGCGCGGCGATAGGCGGCAAGCTCCTGCTGGTTGAGATCGACCGGCGCTTCGGTCTGCGGCTGCGCGGCATCCTCTCCGGCAGAATCAGCTTCGACTTCCTCCGCGGGGGCAGCCTGCTCAGACTGGAGCTGCTCGAGCTCCTGCTTTGCCGCGTCCAGCTGGGCGGCAAGCGAGCTTGCCTCGTCGGAAAGGGAGACGACCTGCTCGGAAAGCGCGCCGTCTTCCTCCTTCAATTTCTCGTGCTCCGCGCGCAGATCCTCGAGCGCGGTTTGCAGACGGGTGTTTTCGGCCAGCAGATGGTCGTTTTCCTGGCTCAGCGCCTGCTTCTCATCCTCCAGCTTTTTGAGCGCCTTCTGGTGCGCGGCAGAGGTTTCTTCGATATAGTTGACAACGTCTGTGCGGGAGAACCCGCCGACCGCCGTGCGGAATTTGGAAAAGTCGGACATAAAAGCGCCTCCAAAGCTCAAAAGTAAGCCTATTATAGCACGGTGTTTCCCAAAAGACAACAAAAACAGCGCCCGTTCGCCATGCATTGACGAACGGGCGCGGGGTTATACGGATTGCTTGAGCCGGTTTTTGGGGAACGGGCGATAAATCAGGACGCACAAAAGGATGCTCACGGGAATCGCGACGAGGACATCGAGCATCGAGTGCTGCTTGACAAAGACGGTAGACATGCTGATGATCGCGCCGAGGGGCACCATCATAAGATGCAGCTTCTTTGCCCGCAGCCGGGGCGCGTCAAAGCACGCAAGCGCCAAGGCCGCGCAGCCGATGACGTGCATGCTGGGGATGACGTTGGTGTTCGTGTCGGCGGCGTAGATTTTTTTCACCAGCCAGATGAAAACATCGTTCTGCTGGAAATCCGTCGGGCGCAGGTCTTGACCGTTCGGGAAGAGCATGCAGAAGATGATCGAGCCGCCGAAGCCGAAGCCGATGTAGAGCATGAAGCGCTTGAAGGCGGGCGGGTCTGTAAAAATCAGATACGCCGTCATTAAAAACAGCAGCGGGTGCCACATGCAGTACGGAACGATGAAAAACCGGCAGAACGGAATCGCATCGTCGATGGGCAGATACGACACCCAGTAGTTTTTTGTCACGAGATGCTCCGCGAGATAGAACAAAGACAGATAGACATTCCAGATGAGAAGGTACCAGAAATGGTGAAAATCATCAATTGTCCCGATTTTCAGCTTCCTGCGAGGGCTCTTTGACATGGTCAGAATCAAGCTCCTTGTTCGTTTTTTCAATGGTCGGGATGAAGGCCTTTGCAAATTTGCCCTCCCCCCGGTGCTTGAGATAGAAGTAACCGATCACGCTGAACACGGTCGCGCCGATGAAGTTGACGAACAGATCCTCCATCGTGTCGTACAGGCCGATATCGAGGTACCCGGTAAAGCCGAGATCCCTTCCATTGACCGCGACGGAGGTAATGCCGTCGATCGTAATCGGGATGTTGCTGTTCGTGGGGTCCAGCATCACAGACGAAATGGTGTGGACAATGGTGTCCTTCTGCATGTCCATGTGGAAAAGCCTGTCCATCCCGAACTCAAAAAACTCCCACAGAACGCCGATCGTCATCGAGAAGCAGAACGCGGCCAGCGCCACATAGATGGGCGAGAGCGTGAACTTGATCTTCGTGTCGCGGTTCAGAATGTCGATCAGCGAGAAGCCGACCGCCGCGCAGAGAAAGCCGTTCGTCGTGTGGAGCATTGTGTCCCAGTTGGGGTACTGGATGAAATAGCTCTGGAGCTCGCCTAAGATTTCCGCCGCGAAGATGAAAAGCAGGATGATGATCTCAAGCGTGCTCGGAAGGCGGATGCCGAAGTTTTTCTGGATGAAAAACGGAAGCATGAACAAAAACAGCACCAGCACGCACACAAACGCGCTTTCATATTCCTGCCGGATGATGGCCGATACGAGCGAGGCAAGAACGATGAGACGCAAAACGAGATAAACGGCAAACACGACGGGCTGACGCCGGATGGCGGACCCCAGTTCGCCGCGCGCGTGCAGGGGCTTGGGCGGTTTTTTCATGGGCGGTTCCTTTCAAATCTGCCATATGGCTAGTGCGTTATCGGTCTTCAAATTATATCCGAAGAAGGAGGAAAATGCAAACCAAAAATAGCCTGTCCGGAACCGCAAAAAACCATACGCGTTACAGGCAGCTCAGGCGCTTTTTTTGCGGCGGAAGAAGACCTTCTCCACGCGCTTATAAAGAAGCATTGTGAGAATCGACACCAGTACGCCCTTTAAAATATTGAACGGGACGACGGCGAACAGAACCAGCGTCGGAAGGCTCGTGATGGCGGAGTTGACGGCGGTGCCCATGGAGATGATCGCGTCCATCGGCATCCCGAAAAGCTCGGAGAACTTCGGAATTAAGTACCACGCGTTAAACATGCTGCCAAAGACGCTCATGACCGCTGTACCGAGCGCGAGCGAGAGAATTGCGCCCTTTTTTGAGAGCGTTGCCTGATAGCAGATGGCGGCGGGCAGGACGAACGAGCAGCCAACGAGGAAGTTCGCAAGATCGCCGACAAACGCTGTCGACGTACCCTTGATGAGGAGCTTCAAAATAATTTTTACGAACTCGCACGTCACGCCCGCGACGGGACCCATGTAGAACGCGCAGACCATGACGGGAAGCTCGCTGAAATCGAGCTTATAAAACGACGGCGCGAAGAAGAGCGGGATATCTACGATGTGCAGAACCGCCGCAATCGCCGAGAACATGGCGATGAACGTGATGGCGCGCGTCTTTTTGAGGCGGTGGCGCTTTTTCATGACGAGGTACTCGGAGCCGAGCGCCGCGAGCAGAATCACCGCGACAAGCGCGAGGCTTACGCCGAGAAACGAGAGGTTTTCCTGAAGCAGCTGGAGAGTTGATGGTTTCATATGTATCACCTGACAATAAAAAAATATGCGTCCGAAGAAGCTTCTCCGGGCGCTTAATAGGCAGACAAAAACTGGATGCATGCAATTCCAGAATCGGCCTGCGGCTATCTTCTTTCATCCAGACTATACTGTCGGTACCGGAATCACACCGGTTCAGCTTGCGCGCGCGGACTTTACCGCCGGTCGGGAATTGCACCCTGCCCTGAAGACAATATGGTGGCAGCATTGCGCTGCCATGTTAAATTTCTTTGGACGCATTATACTTCTAATATGGCCGGTTGTAAAGAGGAAATTTATCTGTTAAGATAGATTTTCAGAAATTTCTTCGCTTTCGGGTAAAAACGCGCCGGACGAGGGCTGGGCGGCGGGCATGGAAAAGCCGTGCATCACACCGTTCTGGCGGCTGGAGGCGACGTCTCCGCCGACGACGCTGTCATGATAGATAAGAAGCGTCGCAAAATACACGCCGTCGCTGCCGGGGTAATTTGTGATCTGGTAGACGTAGCGGGTGAGGGTCTTGCCGCTGTAGGAAAGAAGATCGTAGCCCTGCGACTGCTGCAAGTCGTTATACCGCAGAAAGACCTCCGACGGGTCTTCCGGCACGCGCACCTGCTGGGTCTGAACGGGCTCTTCTTGAACCTCCCAGCCGAACTGCTGCAAAAACGCGACGCGCGCCTCGTTGGTGGCGACCTCCGTGATTTCCTCGGCGGTATCGGGCGGGGTATCCGGATTTCCGGATTTTTTCAGACACGTGATGAGCAGCACGACGGCGAGGACGATCAGCAGCCCAATGAGCAGTATCTTTCGTTTGGAGACTTTGGCGGTCATGATTACCATAGGAAGCCCTCCTGTTTTTCAAAATCAGTCTGGTACAACCTATTGCCAAAGGACAAAAAATATTCCGGGAGAAGGGGACAAACATGCAGAGACTGGATAAAATTCTATCGAGCGCCGGAGCGGGCACAAGAAAAGAGCTGCGCGCCGCCATCCGGGCAGGCCGCGTGACGGTAAACGGTGCGGTCTGCCGCGACGAGAGCGTGAAGTTTGACGAGAACGCGGCGGAAATTACGCTGGACGGCGAAGCGGTCGAGCTGCTGCGCCCGGCGCTGATCATCCTCAACAAGCCCGCGGGCTATCTTACGGCGGCGGACGATCCCCGGCAGAGAACCGTCATGGAGCTCATCCCGGCGCGCTACCGGAAATTCGGCGTCATGCCGGTCGGGCGGCTCGACAAGGACACGGAGGGACTTCTGCTTTTGACGAATGACGGCCAATTGGCGCACCGGATCATCAGCCCCAAGCACGGCGTCTGGAAAACCTATTACTGCGAGCACGAGGGGCAGGCGGCAGAGGCGGACGTGCAGGCATTTCGGGAAGGGTTACAGCTCGCAGACGGGCTATCGTGCCTTCCGGCGGAGCTTATCCCGCTTGGCATGGGGCGGAGCGCCGTGCGCGTGCAGGAGGGGAAGTTCCATCAGGTGCGCCGGATGATGGCTGCGCGGGGTCTTCCGCTGTTTTATTTAAAGCGCGTGGCCGAGGGCGGGCTCTGGCTGGGCGATCTCGCGCCGGGCGCGGCTGCGGAACTGGATATGGGGGAAACGGAGCGGCTCATCACAAGTCCTTGTGATTTTGACGAAAAAAAGCTGCTCGCGAATTGCGTAAGAAATTCCCAGTGCTTTGGCGGGAATGACGAAAAACTATGAAAAAGGCACAAAAAAGTGGTGCCTTTTTGAAATAAAATGTCAAGACCCTCTTGCGCAAATGCTAAATCCGTAGTATTATGTCAATGGTTGTTTGTGTAAAAGGTAATCAATTAGGAGGGGCTCACCATGTCCAGTCGCATTTTTCAGAGTGTCATCGTACAGATGAAGGAAGCTACCGACCGTATGATCGGCGTGATCGACGCCGACAGCAACGTCATTTCCTGTAGTGATACGTCCCTGATCGGCGAAAAATGGCCGGAGGCGGTCATCCGGCTCAACAGCGCGCCGGATTCCATTGTCGTGGTCGACAAGAAGACCTTCAAGCCGCTGGTCAGCTGGAGCGCGTATTTCGACTATGCCGTCTTTGCCGAGGGCGACGACGAAATTGCAAGAAGCCTGTGCGTCATGGCCTACGTGGCGCTCAACGGCGCGAAGACCTATTATGAAGAGAAGCATGACAAGGGAACCTTTGTCAAAAATATCATCACCGACAATATTCTGCCCGGTGATGTGTACATCCGCGCCAAGGAGCTGCATTTCGTGACCGACGTGCCGCGCGCGGTGTTCCTCATCCGGCAGGTCGGCAGAGCCGACGTCGCGTCCGTGGACGTGGTGGCGGGCATGTTCCCCGACCGGCAGCAGGATTTCGTTTTGTCCATCAATGAGACGGACATTGCGGTCGTCAAGCAGATCCAGCCGAACACCGAGCGCGAGGAGCTCATCAAGATCGCCCAGACGATCGAGCAGACGCTCCACTCCGAGCTCTTTATCAAGACCGTCATCGGCATCGGCACCGTGGCGAGCCATCTTCGCGAGCTTGCGGACTCCTTTAAAGAGGCGCAGGTCGCCATCGAGGTCGGCAAGGTCTTCGACACCGAAAAAACCATCATCAACTATGAAAACCTTGGCATCGGCCGGCTGATCTACCAGCTGCCGACGACCCTGTGTGAGATTTTCCTGTCCGAGGTCTTCAAGAAGAACTCCATCGACACGCTCGATCAGGAGACGCTCTTTACGATCAACAAGTTCTTCGAGAACAACCTCAACGTCTCCGAGACGTCCAGAAAGCTGTTCGTTCACAGAAACACGCTGGTCTACCGTCTTGAGAAGATCAAGAAGCTCACCGGGCTCGATCTGCGCGAATTTGACGACGCGATCATCTTCAAGGTTGCGCTGATGGTCAAGAAGTATCTGGTTTCGCGGGAAAACCGCATCATCTGACGCGCCCGGGAAGCCTTCGTCAGGAGAAGAATATGATCGAGTTAACAAATGTGGTAAAGACATACGATACGGGCACAAGAGCCCTGAACGGCGTGTCTTTGAAAATTGAAGACGGCGAGTTCGTCTTTCTGGTCGGCCCCTCGGGCTCCGGAAAGTCCACGATCATCAAAATCCTCACCGCCGAGCTTCAGCCGACCGAGGGAAGCGTCAACGTCAACGGCTTTGCGCTCGAGAAGATCAAAAGCCGCGCCATTCCGTATCTGCGCAGAACCCTTGGCGTCATTTTCCAGGATTTCCGGCTGATCGAAAACAAGTCCGTCTATGACAACGTGGCCTTTGCCATGCGCGTCATCGGCGCGCCGGAGCGCGAGATCAAAAAGCGCGTGCCGTATGTGCTGGAGCTGGTCGGCCTGGAGAACAAAGGAAGACGCCTTCCCAACGAGCTCTCCGGCGGCGAGCAGCAGAGAGTGGCCATCGCGCGGGCGCTGGTCAATAACCCCAGCATGATCATCGCCGACGAGCCGACGGGAAACCTCGACCCCGCGCGGTCGCTGGAAATTATGATGCTCCTCGAGCAGATCAACGCCCTCGGCACGACAGTCATGGTGGTTACCCACGAAAAGGAGCTGGTCAACCGCTTTACCAAGCGCGTTGTCGCCATCAACGAGGGAAAAGTCATCAGCGACGGAATGGATGGGTATTATCTCAATGAAGAAGAATAATATTGGTTATCTGCTGCGAGAGGGCTTCAAGGGCGTGTTTCTGCACGGCTTCATGTCCTTCGCGGCCATCTGCGTGACGGTGGCGTGCCTGATCATCATGGGTACGTTCAGCCTCATCCTCTATAACCTGCACGTGATGATCTTAGACCTCGAGCAGGAAAACGAAATTCTGGTCTACATCGACGAGAATTACTCCGAGGCCAAGGCAAAATCCGTCGGCTCGCAGATCAATCTCATTTCAAATGTACACGAGGCGAAGTTCGTCTCCCGCCAGCAGGCGCTCGATGAATTCGTCGCCACACAGAATGACGCCGAGCTCTTCGCGGGCATTGAGGCGGACACGCTGCGCGACCGGTTCGTCGTGACGCTCGAGGATAACGGCCTCATCACGCAGACCAAGCAGATGCTCGAGCAGATCGACGGCGTGTCGGAGGTCGTGGCGCACGATGAAATCGCGAACGGCTTTCAGACGGTGCAAAAGGTTCTGAATATCGCGGCGATGGTGATCATTGTGGTGCTCTTCGTCGTGTCGATGTTCATCATCTCGAACACCATCAAGCTTGCCATGTACTCGCGCAGCCAGGAGATCGCGATCATGAAGATGGTCGGCGCGACGAACAGCTTTATCCGGCTTCCCTTCGTGGTCGAAGGCCTGATCCTGGGCTTCATCAGCTCGCTGGTCGCGTTCTTCCTCGAGTGGGGCTTATATGACTTCCTCGCGTCCAAGATCGCGCAGATCGACACGTTGCAGCTCATCACGGTCGTGCCCTTTGCCGAGTGCATCGAGTTTGTCGCGGCTGCCTACGCCATCACGGGCTTTGTCGTCGGCGTCTTCGGCAGTATGCTTTCCATCCGCAAGTTCCTGCGGGTGTGAGCGAACGAATTGGAGGAACACTATGAATACTGGAAAACGGAACACGGCACGCAAGATCGTATGTCTGGTGCTGGCAGTTCTGATTCTGGGCTCGCTGGTATCGGGCGCGCTCATCATGAGCGTCCATGCCGCAAGCTCGAAGGAAATTGAAAAGGAGCTTGTCGCGCTGCGAGAAGAACAGGCCGAGCTCAAAAAGCAGAGCGATGCGCTCCAGTCGTCCATCAAGGACAATCAGGCCAAGACGCAGACGCTCGTAGAAAAGAAGGCGGATATCGACCAGCAGATGGAGATGTCTCGCCAGTCGATCGAAAACCTCAACGAGCAGATTCAGCAGTACAGCCTTCTCATCGCGCAGAAGCAGGACGAGCTCGAGCAAACCGAGGCCGAGGAGGCGCGGCTCAACGAGCAGTACAAGACCCGCCTGCGCTCGATGGAGGAGACGGGCAAAATTTCCTACTGGTCGATCCTCTTCGGCGCCAGCAGCTTCTCCGATCTTCTCGACAAGGTCAATATGATCAACGAAATTGCCGAGTCTGACAAGCTGATGCTCGAAAAGATGGCGGACGTTGCCGCGCAGATCACGACCGAGCGCGCAGAGCTCGAGACGCAGATGAACGATCTCGAGCAGGCCAAGAGCGATCTGGCGGAGCAGCAGGCAGAGATGGAAAAGCAGAGAGCCGAGTCCGACCAGCTGATCCTGCAAATGTCTGCCGAGTATGATTCTCTTTCCGAGGAGTATCAGAACTACGAAAAGCTCGAAGACGAGATGTCCGCGCAGATCAAGAAGACCGAGACGGACTACTTTAACGCCCTTTCCAAGGAAGAAGCCGCGCGGCAGGCAGAGCGCAACCGGCAGAACAACAATAAGGTTCCGTCAAACAGCGGAAGCTCCGGTTCCGCGGCGTCTTCGACAGGCGGGTTCCTGTATCCGCTTCCCTATGCGGTTTCGATCACCGACGCATATGGCTACCGCATTCATCCTCTGAGCGGCACCTACAAGTGGCACAACGGTGTGGATCTCGCGGCGGGCTCCGGCACGGCGATTTACGCCACGCAGTCCGGTACCGTGACGTCCGCGTGCTACAACGAGGCCTATGGCAACATGGTGACAATTAACCATGCCAACGGCTATTCGAGTCTGTACGGCCACATGACGAACTATACCGTCTCCGTGGGCGACTATGTGACGCAGGGTCAGACCATCGGCTACGTCGGCTCGACCGGCTGGTCGACCGGCCCGCACCTGCACTTCACGATCTATTATAACGGCGCGGACGTGAACCCGATGAACTACGTGTCCATGCCGTAACGAGAACACAGCGCTTTTTTCCGCACCCACAGCCCCACCCGGGCTGTGGGGCAGATTTTTACTGAGGCAGATTCTTCAATCCGGGAGGAGCTATGAAAAAATCGCAGAAAATCCTGTTTGCCGTCCTGTGCGTGCTTGCGCTCATCGCCATGCTTGGCGTTACGTGGATGACATCGGCGCGCGTGACGTCGGCGAAGATCTATGAAATGCTGGAGGGAATGCCCGTCACAAACAAGACGAGCGAAATTTCCGCATATTTGGAAAAATTCTTCATTGACGATTACGACGAGCAGGCGCTCTCTGACGCGGCGGCCAAGGCGATGGTCACGGCGACGGGCGACCGATGGAGCTACTATTTAAGCGCGTCGGAGTACGAGAGCTACAAGGAGACGATGGAAAACGCCTACGTCGGCATCGGCATTACGATCGTCGTGGACGAAGACGCGGGCGGCCTTCGCATCGAATCGGTCACGGCGGACAGCCCCGCATACAAAGCAGGCCTTCAGGTGGGTGATATCATCCTCGAAGCCGAGGGACAGAAGACGATCGACCTCGGCACGACGGGCACGCGCGATCTTGTCCGGGGCGAAGAGGGAACGACGGTGCACCTGAAGGTTCAGCGCGGGGACGAAACGTTTGAACTTGACGTGCTGCGCGAGAGCATCAAGGTAGACGTGGCCACCTGCCGGATGCTCGATGGCGGCATCGGCTATGTGAAGATCAACAATTTCGATACGCGCTGCTTCGACGAGACGAGCGCATGCATCGACGAGCTTTTATCGCAGGGCGCGAAGGCGCTCTTGTTTGACGTGCGCTTCAACGGCGGCGGATATAAAGACGAGATGGTCAAAATTCTCGATAAGCTCCTGCCGGAGGGCGTTCTTTTCCAGAGCGAGGACTACGCGGGCAAAAAGCAGACCGACACGTCGGATCGTGCGTGCATCGAGCTGCCGATGGCCGTGCTCGTGAACCGGGACGCTTACTCGGCGGCGGAGTTTTTTGCCGCGGCCTTGCAGGAATACGACTGGGCGAAGGTCGTGGGGGAAAAGACCTGCGGCAAAGGAAATTTCCAGACCGGTTTTCCGCTCACGGACGGCTCGTACCTCAATATTTCCATCGGCAAATACTACACTCCGCAGGGCAGGAGCCTCACCGACATCGGCGTGACTCCGGATGAGCAGATCGAGTATGACGACGAGACGTACGCGAAGCTCTACTACGGCCAGCTTCCCGACGAGGAGGACACGCAATTGCAGGCGGCAATCGGCATTTTGACGGACGAAATCTCTTGACATCGCGTAGTGCGGATTATATAATCTATTCGCTGTCAATTCAGGCCTGTAACCGCGAAAAACGCGGATTTTTACAATGGAGGTTGATATATAAATGGCAAAGGAATTCAAAATCAGCACCCTGCGGCTCAAGGAGCTCGAGCAGGAGCTGTTCTATCTCAAGACGACCCGTGAAAAAGAGGTCGCCGAGCAGATCAAGGAAGCGCGCTCTTTTGGCGATCTGTCCGAAAACAGCGAATATGACGAGGCCAAAAACGAGCAGGCCAAGCTCTATGGCCGCATCGCAGAGGTCGAGAATATCCTCGCGCACGCCGTGATCATCGACGAGAACGAGGACGCAGAGGGCAAGATCGGCCTTGGCTGCACGATCAAAGTGCTCGATATGGAGACCGAAGAGGAAGAAATTTACGCCATCGTCGGCTCGCAGGAGGCAAACCCCATGGAGTGCCGCATCTCGGACGACTCTCCGTTCGGCAAGGCGCTGCTCGGCCACTCGGTGGGCGAGATCGTCGAAGTAGAAGCCCCGATCGGCACGCTGCGCTACAAAATTTTGAGCGTGGAGCGCTGAAGAGCAAAGGCTGCAAATACAGAATTTACGATAGAATCGAGGGAAAACGATGGAGCAGGAAAAGAAGAATCAGAACCAGCCTGCCGCGCAGGAGGTTTCCGTCGGCGATCAGATCAAGGTGCGCCGCGAGAAATTAGCCAACCTGCAGGCCGAGGGACGCAACCCCTTTGAAATCACGAAATTTGTCCAGACCACCAACACCAGCGAAATCAAAGCGCATTTTGACGAGATGGAGGGCAAACCTGTTTCCATCGCTGGCCGGCTCATGTCCAAGCGCGGCATGGGCAAGGTTTCCTTCTGCGATTTGCAGGACAAGGAAGGCCGCATCCAGCTCTACGCCCGCAAGGACGAGATGGACGAGGACGAGTATAACCGCTTCAAGAAGTACGACATCGGCGATATCGTCGGCGTCGAGGGCGAGGTGTTCCGGACGCAGCGCGGCGAAATGTCCGTGCGCGCGAAGAAGATCACGCTGCTTTCCAAGTCCTTGCTCCCGCTTCCCGAGAAGTTCCACGGTCTGACCGACAAGGAAACGCGCTACCGTCAGCGCTATGTCGACCTGATCGTGAACCCCGAGGTCAAGCGGAACTTCATCATTCGCTCGCAGTTCATCAAGCATCTGCGCGATTATCTCGACAATATGGGTTATATCGAGGTTGAAACCCCCGTGCTCAACACCATCGCGGGCGGCGCGGCGGCAAGACCCTTCATTACCCACCACAATACGCTCGACATCGACATGTACATGCGCATCGCGACGGAGCTTCCCTTGAAGCGCCTGATCGTCGGCGGCATGGACAGAGTCTATGAGGTCGGCCGCATTTTCCGCAACGAGGGCATGGACCCCAAGCACAACCCCGAGTTTACAACGGTCGAACTGTATCAGGCCTACGCCGATTTCCACGACATGATGGACATCGCCGAGGGCGTTTACACGACGTTTGCCCAGAAATACCTCGGCACGTACGAGCTCGAGTGGATGGGCGAAAAGGTCGACCTGACGCCCGGCTGGCCGCGGCTGACGATGATCGAAGCCGTCAAGAAGTATGTCGGCATTGACTTCGGCGCCATTTCCGACGATGCAGAGGCTGTCGCGGCGGCAAAGGCAGTCGGTGTGGAGCTGGCGGAGGCCGCCGAAAAGACGTGGGGCAATGCGCTCTATGCGTGCTTCGATCAGAAGGTCGAAGAGCAGCTCGTCCAGCCGACGTTCATCACCATGTACCCGGTCGAGGTCTCGCCGCTTACCAAGCGCAGCCCGATTGACCCGAGACTCACCGAGCGCTTTGAGTTCTTCATCTGCCGCGCGGAGATGGGCAACGCTTACTCCGAGCTCAATGACCCGATCGACCAGCGCGAGAGATTCATGAAGCAGGTCGAGCAGCGCGAGCGCGGCGACGATGAGACGGAAATGCTCGACGAGGATTTCCTGACGGCTCTCGAGTACGGCATGCCCCCCACGGGCGGCATGGGCATGGGCATTGACCGCGCGGTCATGCTCTTTACAGGAGCCGATACGATTCGCGACGTCATCCTCTTCCCGACGATGAAGCCGCTGGACCTTCCGAAGAAAGAAAATACAAAGGCTGAAGCCACACCCGCTGCGCCTGTTGCGGAGGAGAAGATCGACTTCTCCAAGGTCGAGATCGAGCCGCTCTTTAAGGACTTCGTCGACTTTGAGACGTTCAGTAAGTCCGACTTCCGCGCCGTGAAGGTCAAAGCGTGCGAAGCGGTCAAAAAGTCTAAAAAACTCCTGAAATTCGTGCTGGATGACGGAACTGGCGAAGATAGAATCATTCTTTCCGGTATCCACGAGTATTACGAGCCGGAAGAACTGGTTGGAAAAACGTGCGTTGCCATCACGAATCTGCCGCCACGGCCCATGATGGGCATCGACTCCTGCGGCATGCTGATCTCTGCCGTTCATCACGAGGAAGGCGCTGAAAAGCTCCATCTTCTGATGTTAGACCCGCACATCCCTGCTGGCGCAAAAATGTATTAAATTCCCAATCTGACACGTTTTTGACACACTTTCGGAATTCAATATGACACAATATGAAGCTGGAATGCACAGATGCCCTGTGCATTCCAGTTTTTCTTATCCGAAAAGTTTGATTTTTGCACTCATGTTTTGTACCGAATTTTTGAGGGTGTCCTCTGTGATATGCGCATAAATATCCAGAGTTGTACTGATCTCGGCGTGTCCCATAATTGTTTGGATTGCCTTATGATTGGACTCGACCTCAAACATTCGCGTACAGAACGTATGCCGCAGACTATGAACGGAGAAATGTGGGAGTAATAGAGGCGGTCGCTGGTCTTCTTCGGCAAGCTTCAATTCCTCTGCGTTGTAGTCTCGGATGATTCGTTCAATCGCGCGATTCAGACTGTGGGGATTCAGCAGGTCTCCATAGCGGTTCCGAAAGATAAAATCTGTGTAGCCGTCAATTGTCGGACTGGGCGTATCATAGAGCGTGTCCAAAATAGCAATCAGTCCAGCCAGCTCAGCTAGGACTTCTGGACACATCGGAATGCAGCGGATGCTGCTTTCTGTCTTCGGCGTTGAGATTAGAAATCGGCATTTTCCGTCAATCTTTCGGTACAGTAGATTGTGATTGACGGAAATAAGCTCGTTTTCAAAATCAATGTCTTTCCGTGTCAGGCCGACGCATTCTGCGAT
>CAKUNY010000023.1 GCA_934668605.1 uncultured Oscillospiraceae bacterium
GCCTTATCTGTCCAAGTGGACGGAGACGAAACCGTTTGGAGGTGTAGCGGCATGAGTGAAAAACAGGGTATCATCAAGGCGGTCGTCGTGCTGGTCGTGATCTGTATTGTCATTTCCGGCGCGCTGGCTGTGGTTAATTCCTTTACGGCTCCGGTATCTGCGGCAAACGCCGAGGCAAGAGAGACGACCGCGCGGCAGGAGCTGATTCCGGAGGCGGGCAGCTTCGAGCAGATCACGGACGGCCTTCCCGAAAACGTTCTGAGCGCGTATGTCGGAACGGCCTCCGACGGCAGCGTCGCGGGCTATGTCATCACAGCCTCCGGCAAGGGCTTCGGCGGCACGATCCAGGTCATGGTCGCCATCTCCCCGGAGGGAACGATCCTTCGCTGCAAGACGCTGGACGTTTCCAGCGAGACGAAGACGCTCGGCGGCCAGACGGCAAACGAGAGCTACTACGGCCAGTATGAGGGGCAGGACAGCTCGCTTTCCGGCGTGCAGGCAATCTCCGGCGCAACGATCACGTCGACAGCGTACAAGGGCTGCGTGCAGACGGCGTTTGCGGCATATGAAACAGTAAAGGAGGCAGCAAAATGACGAAGCTTCAGAATCTTCTCAAGGGCCTCATCAAGGAAAACCCGGTTCTGGTGCTCGTGCTCGGCACGTGCCCGACGCTGGCCATCTCCACGTCCGTCACAGCGGCGTTCGGCATGGGCATTGCGGCGACCGTGGTTCTGATCCTTTCCAACATGGCGATCTCCGCGCTGCGGAAAGTCATCCCTGATACAGTTCGCATCCCGTGCTACATCACAGTCATTGCGGGCTTTGTGACGATCGTTGAGCTTGTGATGGAGGCGTATACATATGAGCTGTATCAGTCGCTCGGCGTGTATCTGGCACTGATCGTCGTCAACTGCATCATTCTTGGCAGAGCCGAGATGTACGCGAACAAGCACGGCGTGGTCGATTCCGCGATCGACGGCCTCGGCATGGGTCTTGGCTTTACGCTGGCGCTGTGTGCGATGGCGACCATCCGCGAAATTCTGGGCGCCGGCACGTTCTGCGGCATGCCCATTCCCTGGTTCAGCGAGAACCCCATTGGCATTCTCACGATGGCGCCCGGCGGCTTCTTTGTGTTCGGCTGCATGATCGCGCTCGTTAACAAGATCACCAAGGGCAAAGCCATTACGAAAAAAGAGTTCGGCTGCGCGGCCTGCCCGGGCTGCGGTAAGGTCGGCTCTTGCAGCGGGAAGGAGGAAGCGGCGAAATGAAAACGGTACTTTTTGTCATCCTGACGGCCGCGATTACGAACAACTACGTGCTCGTCAAGTTCCTCGGTATCTGTCCGTTCCTCGGCGTTTCCAAGAAACTCGATCAGGCGACCGGTATGTCTATTGCCGTCATCTTCGTCGAAGTTCTGGCGACGGCGGTCACGTGGCCGATCTATCATCTGCTGCTGGCCGGCAAGGTAGACTTCACCTATATGGAGACGGTCGTGTTTATTCTGGTCATTGCCGCTCTGGTGCAGCTGGTGGAAATCGTCCTCAAGCGCTATATCCCGTCACTTCACAAGGCGCTCGGCGTGTATCTGCCGCTCATTACGACGAACTGCGGCGTGCTCGGCGTGACGATGAACAACATTTCCGACGGCTTCAATTACGGCGACTCGCTTCTGACGGCGCTTGGCTGCGGCCTGGGCTTTTTCATGGCGATGGTGATTTTCTCGGGCGTTCGTTCCCGCGTAGAGGACGCGGAGCCGCCCAAGAGCTTCGAGGGTCTGCCCATTACGCTGGTTTCGGCTTCGATCGTTTCGCTGTCGTTCTTCGGCTTCTCGGGCGTGCTCGACCGGCTGTTCGGCGGTTAAGGAGGGAAATGCAATGAATGAAATTCTGATTCCCATTCTGGCCGTTACGATTATCGGCCTCATCTGCGGCGTGGGTCTGGCGGTTGCGTCCCACGTGATGGCGGTCAAGGAAGACGAGCGCTTCCCGGCCATCCGCGAGTGCCTGCCCGGCGCGAACTGCGGCGCGTGCGGCTTTACCGGCTGCGACGGCTACGCGCAGGCTCTGCTCACCCCCGGCACGAAAACGAATCTCTGCGTCCCCGGCGGCGCAGAGGCGGCAAGAAAGCTCGCAGAAGTGCTCGGTGTGGAGGCAGAAGCTGTCGAGCCCAAGGTCGCGATCGTCCGCTGCGGCGGCGACTGCGAGCATACGAGCCCCAAGGAAGACTACCGCGGCATTGCCTCGTGCCAGGCTGCAAAGCTGTTCTTTGGCGGCAAGGGCACATGCACCTACGGCTGCCTCGGCTTCGGCGACTGCGCGAAGGTCTGTCCGCATGACGCGATCTATTGGAATAACGGCATTGCGGCGATCGACCAGTCCGTCTGCGTCGGCTGCGGCCTGTGCGCCAAGACCTGCCCGCAGCAGGTGATCGCGGTCATTCCGCAAAGCGCGAAGACGGCGGTGCTCTGCTCGAACCACGACAAGGGCGCGCTCACCCGCAAGGCATGCAGCGCAGGCTGTATCGGCTGCATGAAGTGCGTCAAAACCTGCGAGCACGACGCAGTGCATGTTGAGGGTAACCTCGCGTCGGTCGACTATGAAAAGTGCGTCGGCTGCGGCGCGTGCGCACAGGCCTGCCCGACCGGTGCGCTCCACGATCTCGTCGCGAATGCACAGGCACAGGCCTGCTGAAATTTCTCGATCGTGAGAACCCCCATCTCTGCGTTGCAGAGATGAGGGTTCTTTCTTTATAAAACTCCAAGTCATGCGTAGGGGGCGATGCCCACATCGCCCCGTTGGGCACCTTCGAATTTGCATTGGATTTCCGTAAAAACGGTTCGTACCGCCGGGTCGATGTGGGCATCGACCCCTACGCAGAGTCGGAAGATTCTGCGAGGAATATTGCTTTTTGACAGCTTTCGTTGCAAATCACGGAAAAATGGCGTATGATAGGGAAAAAGGACGGAAAGGGCGGGACGGCATGAAACGAACCGACGAACAATTGCAGGAGCTGCTACTGCGCGAGCTCTCGAAGGCCGGGCGGCTGCGGCGCAAGCAGCTCATTGAGGCGGGGATCGCGGCGCTTGGCATGGAGCGGGGCGCGGACGCGGACTTAAGCCCCGGCGCGCCGCTGAC
Source organism: uncultured Oscillospiraceae bacterium (assembly GCA_934668605.1). GTDB lineage: Bacteria > Bacillota > Clostridia > Oscillospirales > Oscillospiraceae > CAG-170. The sequence goes on from CAKUNY010000023.1 coordinate 3,135, forward strand.
GATGATGAAAAGCAGGCTCGGTATGGTGCTGACCGGGCTCATTCACGCGGGCTCGATTCGCGAGGACGAGGCGGGCTTTTTGCAGCTCGAGCGGGCGCAGGATATCGAGTTTGCCCCGGCGGCCATCCGCGCGTTTGTCAGCCGGACGCTGGAAGAAAAGGGGCTGCTCGGCAAGCAGGAGCTCTACCGGCTGGCGGAAATTTACTTTGGAACCGACAAGACCGCGACCAAGCAGGATGATTACGCGCTTCGAAGCGTCATGGGCAGGTGCCTTGTCGAGATGGAAAAGGAGCGCGCCGTCGTCAGAACCACGCGGGGCTACCGGCTGGGAGCCTCCGGCGACTATCCGGCGACAGAGCTTGGCGGCTATCTTCGGCAGGCGGCCGAGGGCGGCGATATCAAGCACTGCTTTCTCGAGGCCATCCACACAAAGGGCGGCGAGTGGTTCGAGAGCTACTGCGTGCGGCTTTTGCGGGCGTACTATTTATCGGAAGGAAAGCTTGTCGACGAAGGCCTCGTCACGGGCGGCTCCGACGACGGCGGCATTGACGGCGTGATCCACACGACGGACGATCTCGGCTACCGGGAGACGGTGCTCATGCAGATGAAAAACCGCCATGCGGTCATGACGGCAAAGGATGTGCGCGAATTTTACGGCGCGGTCTGCGCGGAGAACGGCTCGCGCGGCATTTTCATCACACTCTCGAGCTTTCACCCCGAGGCGCAGAAGCTTCTCGATAAGGTCGACAACCTCACGGGCGTGAACGGCGATAAGCTCTTTGAGATCGCAAAGCGCTGCAAGCTTGGATTAGTGGAAAAAGGCGAGCGGCTCTGCATCGACGAGGAGCTGCTTCTGAACACATAAGGAGGAGAAAATGACGGCAGAACAGATGTGGCATGCGTTTTGCGAAAGCAGCGGCGTGCCGGAACAGACGCCTTATTCGGCGTGGGCGTTTTGCGGCGGCGGCGCGGTCGGCGACGAGCTTGCGCAGCTGGTGCTTGCCGGAACAAAGACGGCGACGGCGAGCGCACTGCTTGCGTATGAGCTGGAGAAAGAGCCGCTGCCAGAGACCGGAGAATACAGTGTGATTCTGCTCGATAACGGCGAGGCGGCAGGAGTCATCTGCGACACGAAGGTGACGCTAGTCCCCTTCGACGAGGTTTCCGGCGAACATGCATGCAAGGAAGGCGAGGGTGACCGGTCGCTGGCGTATTGGAAAAAGGTACACCGCGAAGCGTTCGTGCCAGACTATGAGGCCGCCGGAAAGCCATTCGACGAGCATGGACTGTGCGTCCTGGAGGAATTTGAGCTGCGCTATCCGGCAACAACAAAATAAAAAAGGGAAGGCGGTAAGCCTTCCCTTTTTTCGTGTAAAACCTCGTAGAGTTTTGCCATCCGCAGATGGCAAAATAAATTGGAAATCCATGTTATCCGGCGGCTTCGCCGACCGGAAACATACTGCTCATCTTGCAAGTGTGAGCTTTTTGCGCAGAGCGCAAAAAGCTTGCGCGCAGTCAAGGTGCATTCCCCTTAATCAAAGAAGCCGTGCTTCTTTGATTACCGTGTGAGGAAGAACATGAGGGCGAAGAGGATCGTGATGACCCAGGTGCCGGCATTGACTTCCTTGATCTTGCCGGTGAAGAGCTTGATGAAGACGTAGGAGATGAGGCCGAAGGCGATGCCGTAGGAGATGTTGTAGGTCAGCGGCATGAACGCGACGGTCATGAAGCCGGGAACGGCGGATGCAGGATCGTCCCAGTCGATGGAGCGGACGTTCGACATCATCAGAACGCCGACGTAGATGAGAGCCGCGGCGCAGGCGTAGGTCGGGATGAGCTGCGCGACAGGCGCGAGGAACATCGCAATGAAGAACAGCGCAGCGGTTGCCATGGAGGCAAGACCCGTACGGCCGCCTTCTGCAACACCCGCGGAGGACTCGACGAAGGTGGTGACGGTGGATGTGCCGCAGACAGAGCCGCAGCAGGTCGCAATCGCGTCAGCCAGCATGGCCTTGTCCATGTTGGGAACGTTGCCGTCTTTGGTCAGCATGTTGCCCGCAGCGCAGGCGCCATAGAGCGTGCCGAGGGTGTCGAACATATCGACCATGCAGAATGCAAGCATCGTGGTGAGGAACATGACGATGAAGTTGCTCATGCCGTGCTCCGCAATGTACGGGGAGAAGTCAAAGCCTTCCGTGAAGACCTTGCCGAAGGCCTGCGAACCGAAGTCCTTGAACGCGCCAAAGAAATCGGAGGTCAGGTTGGGGGCAACAGCTGTCTCATAGAAGCCCGGGACGGTGATCATGCCGATGGCGTAATACGCGACCGCGCCGCCGAGAATGCCCCAGAGGACGGCGCCCTTGACCTTCTTCTTGGACATCGCGCCGATGGCGAAGACGGCGATGACCGTCAGCAGCATCGGGAAGATGGAAGCCCAGGTCGCCGAGCCGGAGAAGACGTTGAAGGAGGCAAGGTTCACGAGCGTTGCGCCGTCGTCGACGACGATGCCAGCGTTCTGAAGGCCGATGAAGGCGATGAACAGGCCGATACCGGCGGAGATGGCCGTCTTGACGGCTGCCGGGATGGCGTCAAAGATCATCTTGCGAAGACCCGTGACGGTCAGCAGAACGAAGACGATGCCGTCAACGAGGACGAGCACGAGGCCGTTTGCATACGACAGGCCGAAGGTGAAGCAGACGGTGTAGACAAAAAACGCGTTCAGACCCATACCGGAGGCCTGCGCCAGCGGGAGGTTCGCAAGAAGACCGATCAGAACCGTGCCGATGACGGCGGAGATGGCGGTCGCGATGTAGATCGCGCCATAGCTCACGGTGCCGAGGCTTGCGAACATGCCGGCATTGACCATCAGAATGTAGGCCATTGCCATGAAGGTGGTCACACCGGCCATAATCTCGGTGCGCACGGTCGAGCCGTGTTCCTTCACTTTGAAGTAGTTGCTCATGGGGAAAATCCTTCCTTTCTTTCCACGCGGCGAAAACCCTGTGTCTTCGCCAGTTCCGAGCACTATTATAGGAAAGAAGCGGGCAAAAGGCAAGGTGGGAAGCGGGGGCGAAATCAACAAAAAACAAACAAACTTTTTTGTAGACTAAACAATTTTCTGTTAGATGTTCGACATAGCAGATGGCGGTACGCGTTTGGCGAAAAACGGCGAATTACGCCGGACGAGTACGCGGGAGAAGGCGCTCCGAGTCCGGAAATTCATTGACTTTCCGCGTTCTGGCAGATATAATAATCAAGTGAGACTGCGTCAGCTGACGCAAAAGAAAATGCGAGGAGAGATACGCATGACATATCCGATGACCATCGCGGGACTGGGACGCGAGCTGCCGCTGTGCAAGGTGGCAGACGATTTTTACATCGGCGCATTCATCATGTTCGGCGACGCGGAGATTACCGTGGCCTGCGCAAAGGAGCTTCTGGCGCGCGCCCCGAAGGAGTATGATTATCTGCTGACTGCCGAGGCGAAGAGCATTCCTCTGATCCATGAGATGGCGCGTCAGTCCGGCGCAAGCGAGTATTTTGTCGCGCGCAAGGGCATGAAGGTCTATCTGACGAACCCGATCCACGTGCAGGTGCACTCGATCACGACGCAGCACGATCAGGATCTTTACCTGTCCGGTGAGGACGCGGCGAAGATGAAGGGCAAGAAAATTCTCATCGTCGACGACGTGATTTCCACCGGCGAGAGCCTGCATGCGCTGGAAGAATTGGTCAAGCAGGCGGGCGGCGAGGTTGCCGGGCGCATGGCCGTTCTGGCCGAGGGCGACGCGCAGAAGCGGGAAGATATCGTATATCTGGAAAAGCTTCCGGTCTTCAACGGCGACGGTACCGTCAAGGGATAAACAAGTGAATAAGCGCGCACTGTGGAAGACTCCGCAGTGCGCGCTTTCTTTTGGCCGCCTCAGAGAAGCGTTACGATTCCGGCGGAAATGGCCGCAGCGGCGGCAAAGAGGGGAATGCCGCGCAGAAACGACGCGATGTGCTCCTTGGGGTTTTGATACGGCGCTTTTTCCGGCAGGAACGAAAAACGGATGCGCCTCGTGTTTCTCCACCAGAGAAGATCGATCACCACGAGGTCAAACAGGCCGAGGCCTTCTCCGAGCACGAGAAAATAGAAGAAGGCCGCGCGGTAGCCGGTGAGTCCAAGCGCGTTTTGGAAGACCAGACCGAGGACAGAAAAAACGACGGTAAAAAGAAGCAGATTGCTCAGTAAAATCGAGGGAAGGCTCTTTTGCTTCGGAAGATACGGCGAAAGATCTGCTCGCTGCCGGACGATGCGCCGGACGGCTTCCGGATATGAGCGCAGGCCGAGAAGGTTCTTCCGGTCGCCTCCCGTGCAGAGAACGCAGACGCCCCAGTAAAAAAGCCAGAACGCGATGCAGGTGCAGTATTTCATACGGATTCCTCCGAAGACGGCGATTTCGGATAGCGAATAAGATCGTACAGCGTCCCGAACGCGCCCACATCGCGCGTCCCGGCAAGCTCCATGCCGAGATGCTGGTATTTGACGCATTTGGACATGGCGTCCGTCTCCAGAATCACCGGCACGCCGAGCCGGTCGCCCTCCCGATAGGCCATGTCCAGGAGCTTTCGCATGTACCCCTGATGCTGATACGCCTCCAGCACGCAGACCATGCCGACATAGACGAATGGCTTTTTCTGCTTGTCATACCGGTCGTGAAGGCTCGCGCCGCCCTTTTTCATCGCGCGGGCAAAGTGCAGGAGCTCGCCAAACGTCAGCGACTGAAATACGCCTCGCAGCAGGGGCAGAAATGCCGCCGGTCGGATTTTCTGGCCGGGAAGCTTGTAGGCGATGAAGGCCTCATAGCGGCTGCTCGTGGTATACAGAAGGCTAGCTTGCAGCATGGCGCGGGCAAAGCCGGTGATATAGACGGCGGTTTTTTCCGGGCTTTCAAAGGCGGCGGCAAGCCCTGTCTCGCTTCCGTAATCATAGTAGCCAAAGGCGTGGCCGATGGATTCTATGTATCGGTCTTCCAGCGAGTGAACAAGCATAGATGGTCTCCTTTGGGGTATTTGAATTTACTTTTCCGGCAGCATTCGTGCATGGTTATGCTCCTTCCTGCTGCAAGACGACAATGCGGTTAGAGATGCTCCGCACGGCGGGGATTTTATCAAGCAGTTTATAGATCGGAACGAAGACCGCCATGCCTTCGGTTAAGCCGTGCTCCTCCATGAAGCGGAAGTCGGGAAGAAGTGCGGCGAGCGTTTCCCCATCCTTCACGCCCCACGTAAAGCGCGCGCCGCTTGCCGCGATGGATCTCTCCTGAAAGCGCCGGACGACCATTGGGTTCATCGTCTCGACAAAGATGGTCGCGGACGGGAATCTACCCGCGATCACGCGGAAAATTTTCTGCACCTCCGCCTGCGTCAGATACATCGTGAGGCCTTCGATGATGACGAGTACGGGCGCGTTCGTTTCAGAAATCTGCGCGCCCCAATCGTCCATCGCCGACATGGCGATCTGCGAGACGCGTCTACCCTCTTCCGGCAGGAGCCGCGCCCGCACGGCCATCGTCTCCGGAAGATCGAGGTTATACCAGTGCGAAAAGCCAGTCATCCGGTAACAGCGGGTATCCAGACCGCACGCAAGGTTCACGACCACCGCGCCGGGATGCGCCGCGAGAAAGGCGCTCGTCAGCTTGTCGAGCACGATCGTGCGGGCAATGACGCCGCTTCGCATGGACTTGTCTCGTTTGGCGATGGAAAAATCGTAGTTGAGCTTTGACACGAGCGCTTCGGCGGCTTCGTCGTGAATCGCGCCGCGCGTCCGGCTCTCTTCGGCGCGGGCATAGAGCGTTTGCAGCATCGTCTCCGGCACGCCGGAGAGGGAAATACGATCAGACATGGGGCGTGGCTTCCTTTCGTTGATAGAAGTTAGAGGACACTAACTTGAAAAACTGAAAAATGCCGTGCTTGGCGGCGGTTTTGCGGCTACATTATAGCATTGTGTGTTCCGGTTTGCAAGGCGTTGCGGGGGATTTTGTGAAAAAATGGACGAAAGAAGGAAAATGCCGGTTTTTCGCTTGCAAAGCGCGGAAGAATCTGGTACGATGGTGTAAATGATATTTACCAGGGTGTGTTGAGAGTTGGAAGAATACACCTCGGAGGAGGGATGCGCATGACGCTCGGACAAAAGCTCCGGCAGACGAGGCTTTCCAAGGGACTCAGCCAGAGCCAGGTGGCGGGAGACTGCGTGACGCGGAACATGCTCTCGCAGATCGAAAATGATCAGGCATCGCCGTCCATGCGCACGCTCGAGCATCTGGCGCAGGCGCTGGGCGTGAGCGTGGGCTGGCTTCTGTCAGACGAGCAGACGGACGCGGCGATGGAGCGGATGCGGCGGGCGCGGACGCTGTTCCGGGAGCGGAATTTTGAAGGTTGTCTGGCGCTTTTTGCGCAGGACGAGCCGGGAGACGACGAGACGCTGCTGCTGCGCTCGATGGCGGCGGGAGAGCTTGCCGAGCAGCTGCTGCTGGACGAACAGATTTCCCGGGCAAAGGAGCTGGCCGCGCTGTCGCTCGAGTGGAACCGGAAAAGCCTTTATGGAACGGCGCAGGCGCAGATCATGGCGCTTGATGTCCTGGCCAGAGCCGCGATTTTGGAAAACTGCCCGGACGAGGCCGTGGAGCGGTACAGAGCCTCGTATCTTGAAGGGCAGAACGCCGTGCGGTACCATTTTACGATGGCGCGCTTTCACTTGCAGCAGGAGCACATTCAGGCCGCCGAGCGCGAGATCTGGTCGATCGCCGAGCTGCCGGAGGCGAGCCGGGGGGAATATCTGATCCTGCGCGGAAAAATCGCGGCCAAGCGGGAGCAATATGAAAACGCCGCATTGTATTTTCATCAGGCGGAGGAGCTTTCGCTTGGAAGGATGCTCGAGCGCGAGCTCTATGAGGGCTTGGAAATTTGCTGCCGGGAGCTGGGGGATTATCAGCAGGCGTATCTTTACGCGTCGAAGCAGCTTGCCATGCAGAAGGAAAAGGGGAGTGCGCCATGAAAAAAAGACGTTGGATGTCCTGCCTTGCTGCGCTTCTGGCGCTGGTGCTGGCCGGGTGCGGAAAACGAGCGCCGGAGCAGGCAGCACCGGAGCCGGAGGCCATCGAAGCGCCGGTCGTTTTGGCGGAGGAGACTGCGCCCGCAGAACCCGAACCGGAAGTGCGGCCTGAACCGGAGGCGCTTCCGGCGGGGGAGGAAATTCTGCTCTTCGGCGCGCGGGTATCGACGCTGACGGATGGGCAGACGCTGTTTGCAGACAGTGCGCGGCTGGAAGCATCTGCGGGCTTTGACGTTTCCGTGACGGACGACGCGGTGACGCTGCGCTTTGGCGGGCAGGAGACGGTAATACCGCTTGTTCGGTCGGATGAGATGGCGCTGGGAGACGGCTTTATGCAGGACGGCGCGGCATATGTGCCGCTCGCGGCGATTCTGGAGCTGCCGGGCGTTGTCTCCGGCGCGGCAGAGGACGGAACTTTGTTTTTTGCAAGGGAGCTGACGCTGAAAACGCCCGCGGAAAACGTCAACGTGCCGGTTCTCATGTACCACGCGGTGAGCGACGATCTGTGGGGTTACTGGGATCTGTTCGTGAGCCCGCAGACGATGGAAGAAGAGCTTTTATATTTGCAGGAAAACGGGTTCGAAACGATCTGGTTCGAGGACTTGTCCCACATCGAAGACTTTGAGAAGCCCGTCATTCTGACCTTTGACGACGGCTACGACGACAATTACACGGAGCTTTTTCCGCTGCTGCAAAAGTACCACGCCAAGGCGACGATTTTCGTCATTCCAAAGGCCATCGGCACGCCGCACAAGATGACGGCGGAGCAGATCTATGAGCTCTCGCAGTCCGGCCTGGTGTCCATTCAGAGCCACACCTATTCCCACGGAAATTTAAGCACGATGGACGAGGAAACGCTGATTTTCGAGATGGAGGCAAGCAAAAACTATCTTGCCGCGCTCACGGGGCAGGTGCCCTACGCCGTGTGCTATCCGGAGGGAACGAGAAGCGAGCTGTCGATTGAAGTCGCCGGGCGCTATTATGATTACGGACTTCTCATGAACGGACAGCTTTACAATACCTCGGACGATCCCATGCGCGTCAAGCGCTTCTATGTGCCGCGCGGGTATAACATCGGAAGCTTCCAGTGGAGCGTGCAGGAAGCAGGCACGAGCCGGAGCTGGTAAAAAAGCCCAGACCGCCGATAGGCGGTCTGGCCGTTTTAGTCAAAGCTGTTTGCAAGCTTTCAGCGGGATATAACGGCTATTTCGGGAAAGAATCCGATGCGGTTCTCTTCATTCAGTCACGTTTCATTCTGCATACGCTTCGATAATCCCTCTCAAAGATTCTATTTCCGAATCGCTCAGGTGCTTGCCATAGTATTTATAGTCATTCTCGCTTTCGCGCACGATCACGTCTACATGATTAAGGGAGGCGTCCAGAAGATAGCTGCAATTTCCAATATCAAACTGGTAAGTACATTCGGATTCGGAATCACTTGGCGTTGCAATCATGGAATCGATCGAGAAGATTTCCTCTAATGCCGCCGTATTTTCATCAGACAACATATATGTTTTTTCGCCGGACGGAGATGTGGTCAGATCATAGACAGTCAAGGTTATTGCCGCGACAAAATACGACGGCGCTTCCTGATGAATCACATCCTTCCAGTATTGCTGCCAGTACGCATATGCTTCCTCGTCGCTCCCGTTTTCGGGAAGTGTTGCGCGGAACGCCTCGATTGCCGCGTTTTCTTTCTGGCAGGCTTCCAGCTGCGCGGCATCGTCCGGATACGCATTCATCAGGATTTCGTTGTTCATGAGCCGATAGCCGATCATTTCGTTCAGCGTCTCAAACGTCACGGGTTCCCGGTAGGAATAACCGCTTTCCTTTGCGCGGTTGACCTGCTCGTTTTTAACCGCCGAAATTGCCGCCCATTTTGCGTTTTCCGCCTCTTTGCCATCCGGCCGCAGTGCATTCAGCTCGTCCAGAAGCTGTCCCAGCTCTTCGACGGACATTGCCGAAAGGTCGATGCTGCCGCTTAGAATTGCTGTCGGCGTCTGGAGCGCGCTGATTTGCCGCGCAGGAGCTTCCGTCTCTTTGGTTGGCACCGGCGCTTCTTCGGTCTTCGGCTGCGGCTGGCTGCCCTGCAGAGACTGAATATACCAGTGATCGCCCGCATGGCGGAGCGTCAGAACGCGCGCGCCGTCTTCTTCCAAAAGCGTCGCCGTGTCGCCCAGCACGGTGCCAGAAGCGCAGATGAAAAAGCCCGGCGCGTAATCGCTGGTCGTCGTATAAAAAGCGTCTGTTTCTTCCAGATAGGCATAGCCCGAGAACGGCTCGCGCACATCTTTGAGGTCCTGCAGTCCGATTCCCGCAAATTCCTGTAAGACCGTCTCGACGCATGCCGCCGGATAGCGCGTGATCGGGACAGGCATGTCAGAAACCGTTTCGACTTCCTCATACTGCGGCCAGACTTTTTTCAAAAGCGCGAACTCGTCTTCTCGGATATCATTCTCCGCGCCATCGCGGAAGTACTTGAGAAATGCCTTGAGATTCAGATTCCGAACATCGTCATATGTTGAAGTAAAAAAGCCGTTCACGCCAAAGTGACCGTTTGCGCCGAGCAGCTCCTGCTGTTCGCCGTCAAAGTATGCGTTAATCTCGTCAATCTGCCGCTTCGTCAGGGAGACTGGTTTCCGCGCTCTTTGCGTGAGCTCGGCAAACGAGCAGCCTGTCGCCGTTATGGTGAGCGCCAGCGCTAGAACAACGCAAAGGACGCTTGTTTTCTGCTTCTGCGTCAGGAACAGAATTCGCTCCCTGACCGGAGAACCGGCAAGACTCAGAGCCTGCGTTTTGCGCGGCGCCTGCGCCAGAATCGCTCTTGCATAGGCGATGCGCTGCGCGGGCGCGAACCCTGCCGCGACAGCTTCGTCGCACGCCAATTCCGCGTCGCGCTTCGACGCAAATGCGGCCAGCCACACGAGCGGGTTCCACCAGTAGACGGTCACGGCGGCTGCGCGGCAGAACGACCAGATGAAATCCAGATGATGCAGGTGCGTCAGCTCGTGGCGCACAATGAGCTCTGCCGCGTCGGTTTGCAGCACATCTTCTGTTAAATAGACCGCCGGAACGAGCCCGGCCAGACACGGCGATTGGATGCGGTTCGAGACATAGAGGTTCGTCCGCCCGCGTCTTCCGAGAAATCTCCGGCTTTTGTGAAGCCGAACCGTGAAAACCAGCCACGCCGCGAGCAGCCAGAGCCCGAGAAGACCGCTTCCGGCTGCCCAGACGATTTGAAGAAGCTGCGCCGCCGTGCGCGGCTTTGCCGCCGGTTTCGCGGGCTCCTGCGCGGCGGGCTGCATCGCCGCCTCCGGCGTTTCCGGCTGCGAGGCAGGCTGCGGCACTGTTTGCGCCGGAGCAGCCGGCTGTGTGGAAACCGGCGCTGTTTGCACGCTCTGCGTGGGTGCGGTCATTTCCTCCGCCGGAAGAAGCGCCAGGGAAAACAGCGTCCCCGGCAGGCAGAGCTTTAAAAGCACGACCAGCCAAAGCCCGTAGATCATCCGCTTCGGTACGCGGCTTTTGAACGCCGCCCGCACCAGAAAAACGACCATGATCAGCGCCGAGCACGTCAGAATGTCCCGCAGCATATCAGTCCTCCCGCGCTTCCGCCGCATCCAGAATGGCGCGCAGCTCCTGAATCTCCTGGTCAGACAGCGCGCCGCGGCCGACGAGGTTCGAGACCATCATGCCCACGCTTCCGCCGTAGACCTTGGAGAGAAACGACTCGGTTTCCTCGGGCTCAACGTTAGAATACGTGATCGCCGCGCTGTATTTCTGAAATTTTCCGCTGCTATCCATCGTGACCGCGCCCTTGGCGATGAGCCGCTTGAGCATCATAAAGATCGTCGCCCGGCTCCATCCCGTGTCCGGATCCAAAGCAGTCACCAGCTCCGCGAGCGTCTGCCCCTGCCGCGCCCAGAGCGTTTTCATCAGCTTCCATTCCCCATCCGATAGCCTGAGATGGTCCATTGCTTCCTGCCCCTTTCGTAAAATGTTAACGCATGTTATATCCTGAGGATACAACAGAAGATAACACTTGTCAACAATAAATTGGAGGGACGTTTTCCGGGCTGCGCTGCCTGCGATCTTGCGGACCGGCTGGAATTTCCGGGGCGGCTGCGATATAATGATCCAAGAAACGGAGGAGGATAGCATGACGTTTACGCAGCATTACCATTCCCCGCTGGGGAGCATTTTGCTGGCGGCGGACGAAATTGGACTGACCGGCTTATGGTTTGCCGGTGAAAAGTATTTTGCCGGCAATCTCCCGGCAGAACACGCAGAGCGGGAAACGCCGGTTCTGCTTGCGGCGAAGCGCTGGCTGGACATTTATTTTACCGGCAAGGAGCCCGATTTTCTGCCGGAGCTGCATCCCATCGGCTCCGCGTTCCGGCAGGCAGTGTGGGAGCTGCTTTTGCAGATTCCCTATGGAAAGACCGCAGCCTACGGCGAGATCGCACGCGAGCTGGCGGAAAAACTGGGGGTTTCCCGGATGTCCGCGCAGGCGGTCGGCGGCGCGGTGGGGCACAATGCAATATCGATCATCATTCCCTGTCACCGCGTCGTCGGCACAAACGGCAGCCTGACTGGCTACGCCGGGGGCATTGACAAAAAGATCGGGCTTCTGGAATTGGAGCATGCCGATATGACTGCCCTTTTCGTGCCGAAGAAGGGCACGGCGCTTTGACGGGAGAACCCGCATGACGAGCGGCAGAGACGAGAATATTCAAGCTTGCATGAAACCGAATGTTGTAGTAAAATACACAGCGACAGAATGCGCGCTGCGCGATGCTTGTTTGGAAGAAAACGAAAACTGACGAAAATAAAGGAAGGTGTGTTTCTTTGACGGAAGAAATGAAGCTTGCATTGAAAAAGAAAGCCTGCCGGGTGCGTATGGGCATCATCGAGTCCACCCACGCAGCCAAGGCCGGCCATCCCGGCGGAAGCCTCTCCGCGGCGGAGATGTTTGCGTACCTGTATAACCGGGAGCTGCGGATCGACCCGAAGAACCCGAAAGATCCGAAGCGTGACCGCTTTGTTTTGTCCAAGGGTCATACGGCGCCGGGTCTGTATGCGGCGCTTGCAGAGCGCGGATTCTTCCCGGTGGAAGATCTTCTGACGCTGCGGCACATTGACAGCTATTTGCAGGGGCACCCCAATATGAATACGGTTCCCGGCGTGGACATGTCCACCGGCAGCCTGGGTCAGGGCATTTCTGCGGCGGCGGGCATGGCCAAGGGCGCAAAGTACCTGCATGAGGATGTAAACGTCTACACGCTGCTTGGCGACGGCGAGATCGCCGAGGGCGAGGTCTGGGAGGCAATGCTCTTTGCCGCGCACTATAAGCTCGACAATTTCTGCATGATCGTTGACCTGAACGGTTTGCAGATCGACGGCCGCACCTGCGACGTGATGAACACCGCGCCGGTTGACGAGAAGGCCAAGGCGTTCGGCTTCCAGGTCGTCTGCATTGACGGCCATGACTTTGATCAGATCGAGCAGGCATTTGACGTCTTCCATGCCTGCACCGATAAGCCCACCTGCATCCTGATGCACACCACCAAGGGCAAGGGCGTCAGCTTCATGGAAAATCAGGCAGGCTGGCACGGCAAGGCGCCCAATGACGAAGAATACAAACAGGCTATGGCAGAGCTGAACGCGGCTATGGCAGAACTGGAGGCAGCGAAATGAGTGAAGTGAAAAAAATTGCCACCCGTGAAAGCTATGGCAACGCTCTGGTAGAGCTGGCTCAGAACGGCGCAGACAATCTGGTCGTGCTGGACGCGGATCTTGCGGGCGCGACGAAAACCGGTATCTTCAAGAAGGCCTACCCCGACCGGCATTTCAACTGCGGCATCGCAGAGTGCAATATGGTCGGCGCAGCGGCAGGCCTTTCTACAATGGGGCTTGTTCCCTTTGCCAGCAGCTTTGCCATGTTCGCGGCGGGCAGAGCCTTTGAGCAGATCCGCAACTCTGTCGGCTATCCGCACCTGAACGTAAAGATCGCGGCGACCCACGGCGGCATCTCCGTCGGCGAAGACGGCGCAAGCCACCAGTGCTGCGAGGACTTTGCGCTGATGCGCTCGATCCCCGGCATGGTCGTCCTGTCTCCGAGCGACGATGTGGAGGCAAAGGCCGCCGTGAAGGCAGCTTACGCATATGAAGGCCCTGTCTATATCCGCTTCGGCCGTCTGGCAACGCCGGTGTTCCATGACGCGGAAAACTACACCTTCCAGCTCGGCAAGGGCGAGCAGCTCACGGACGGCAATGATATTGCCATCATCGCAACGGGTCTGATGGTCGCGGAGGCCTTGACGGCTGCGGAAAACCTCGCAAAAGAAGGCATTCACGCCCGCGTGATCAACATTTGCACCATCAAGCCGCTCGACGAGCAGATCGTTCTCAAGGCGGCAAAGGAATGCGGCAAGGTCATCACCTGCGAAGAGCACAACATCATCGGCGGCCTCGGCGAGGCTGTCGCGGCAGTGCTCAGCGAAAAGTGCCCGACGAAGCTGCGCCGCATCGGCGTTAACGACGAATTCGGCCATTCCGGCCCGGCCGTCGCGCTGCTCAAGCAGTTCGGTCTGAGCGCCGAGCATGTGGAAGCCGTCGCGCGCGAGATGCTCAAGGACTGAGAACCGAAGAGCATCAGCTTTCCGGCAAAATAGATAAAACATGCGCTGCCGGCGCCTGCCGGCAGCGCATGTTCTTTATACAAAAGGAAGAAGAAATACGCAGACCTACGGCCTCCAGCGCTCATACGGGGTATCGCGCAGCGGCAGATCGTACCGGCGCTTGCCGTCATAGCGGAAGTAGGCGTCCGCGATGGCGGGAGCGGTCGGAACCGAGGTGATCTCTCCGACGCCGATGGCGCCCGCCGCAACATCCAGTCCCGGCTTATCCACCACGATGGAGGTGATTTCGGGCGGAATTTCATCGGCATGCAGAAGCCCGAGCCCGGCAAAATCCGCCGTCGGGCGGCAGGACTCGTCAATGGGGTACTGC
>CAKUNY010000024.1 GCA_934668605.1 uncultured Oscillospiraceae bacterium
GTGCCGGGCTTGACGATCTTATAATAGGTATCCGGGAACGGAACACCGATGGAGCCGACGCGGTTATAGTCCTTCGGGGTCAGGCAGCTGGCCGTGACGCACTCCGTGAGGCCGTAGCCCTGCCGGATCTGGACGGACGCGTTATGCGCCTTGAGGAACTCGTCGACCTTCTTTTTAAGCTCGATGGACAGGCTGTCACCGCCGCAGAACACGCCCTTGAGGCAGCTGAGATCGGCGTTTTCCAGCTTATCCGCGCGCAGAAGCGCCTCGAAGAGCGTGGGCACGCCGGGGATGATGTTGGGCTGCTTCTTAATAAGAAGGTCTGCATACGTCGCGACGTTGAACTTCGGAACGAGAATGCAGCACGCGCCGCCAATTAACGCCGTGTGGATGCCGATGCCGAGGCCGAAGCCGTGGAACACGGGCATGACGGAGAGCATCTTGAGCCCGTCGATGGGGGCGAAGCCGGAGGCCGCGATGGTCTGAAGACCCAGGGCGTTGAAGTTCATGTTGGAAAGAAGGATGCCCTTCGTGGTGCCGGTCGTACCGCCCGAGTAGAGGATCGAAGCGCCGTCTTCGGGCTTCTGGGCGTTTTTGGGAAGGAAGGCGTTCAGCTTCTTTCCTTTGCGGAGGAAATCTTTCCACCAGATATAATTCCCCTTGCGCTCGGGGTGCGGATATTTCCGGCCGGCCGTCAGTGCATAGCCCAGCGCCAGATGCGGGAAGAGCTCGTCTTCAATTTTCGCGATGATGAGCTTCGTGTCCGGATTGTCAAGCTCCGGCATGATCGGAGCGATTTTGCCGTAGAACTGGTCGAGGGTCAAAATTGCCTTCGACTTCGAGAAGTTCAGGTAGAACTTGATCTCGCCCGCCGCGGACAGGGGGTGGATCATGTTGGAGACGGCTCCGATGCGATTGAGCGCGTAGAAGCTGTCGACCGCCTGCGGGCAGTTCGGCATGCAGATCGTCACGCGGTCGCCCTTCTGGATACCGAGCGCCATGTAGGCCTTCGCGGCAGCGTCGATTTTCTGCATGAACTCGGCGTACGTCGTTTTTTTGCCCATGAACTCGTAGGCGTAGTTCTTGGGGTATTTGTCGGCGGCGGATTTTACCATTTCATAGATGGTTTTCTGCGGGTATTTGAGGTGCTGCGGCGTGTCGCCGTAGTATTTGAGCCAGGGAGCGGAAGAGGAAATGCTCATTGGTTGTTCATCCTTTCGTATTAGTATCACACCTGCGCGTTTAACGCGCCCCTATTATACAGGATTCATCTTTAAAAGGCAATCTTTACTTATTTAAGAGCCGTGCAATGAAAGGCCGGGAAACGCCCATTGCGCCCTTGGGGCAGAACTCCTGACAGCAGAAGCAGTGGATGCAGGCCTTGCGGTCGATGGTGGGGAGCTTGTGTTCCATCCGGATGGCCTTGGCGGGACAGATCTTCGCGCACTTGCCGCAGCCGATGCACTCGGTTTTCTTCACCTTTGGACAGGGGGTCAGCGCCTGAAACATGATCTTGTCGACGAGTTTTCCGATGGCGCCGGTTCCGGCCTTGTGGAAAAAGACGCTCGACTGGGCGGGCATGGTTTTGAAATCGGGAACGATGAACCGCTCGGGCTCGCCTGCGATCTCGAGCTCCTCCGCCGTGTCCGGGATGAGCTTTCGCTCGCGCGCGGCTTGCAGGGTCGGAACATCATCCGCCGTAAGGCCAATGAGCTTCGCGGCGAGAAGATCGAGCTTCGAGGGGGATTCGGCGGCGAGAATCGCGCCGATCTCGCGGGGCGAGCCCTGCGTGGGGCCGTTTCCCTCCATGCCGACGACCGCGTCGCAGATGCAGATGCGGGGGGCAAAATATGTCGAAAGATCGATCAGCATGTTCGAAAAGTCGGAGATCTGCGGATATTTGTAGTGATACTCCGGCTTCATCGTGCCGGGAATGACGCCAAAGTAATTTTTGACGGCGTTCGTCATGCCCATCATGCCGTGCGTCTTGAGCTTGCAGAAGTCGATGATCGCGTCAGCCTGGTCGAGATAGGCGGTATAGGTGAATTTTTTCGCGCAGACGGCCTCGGGAAAAGAAGCGTCGTTCTGCGAAAAGTCCTGATTGAGCTCTGCGCCGGCAGCTTCGCAGTCGTGCATGCCGCTGACGTCGTACACATGATTTAAGTGCGCGGCCGTGTAAAGCCCGCCGGGGCTGTCTCCGAGAAGGACGCTTGCGCCGCGTTCTCTCAGCATCTTCGTCAGCTCGCAAAGAAGCGTCGGGTGCGTCGTGGCCGCCTGCTCGGGCTTCATGGCCGAGACGAGGTTGACCTTGATGACAATGCGCATGCCCTCCGTCACCCAGTCGAGCCCGCCAAACGGGGCGAGCGCCTGCGTGAGCGCGGTGCGGCAGACTTCTTCGTCATAGCTTTTGCAGGAAACAATCGAAACATCGACAGCCATATCTGATCCTCCGAAGCAGAAAAGTATATCCAGTATACCACATGGAACCGGGAAATTCAAACCAAATCGGGCGCAGAAAAGCAGACATTTACAAAACGGTTAAAACCTGATATAATAAAGTGTCATTTTGTATGAATTTCGCAGAGGCTGCTTTGTCCGGCTTCTGAGAAAGGAGCATCTTGCATGGATGACTTTGATGTGCAAAGCCGCGACCGTGAGCTCGACGACCTCCTCAGCGAGGTAAAGGGGCTTCTGGGCGAAGAGCCGGAAAAGGACGAACGCCCGGACGAATCCGACGCGCCGCAGGAAACGCAGGCGCCGGCAGAGCCCATGACGGCGGACGATGTGAACATCGACTTTGAAAAGTTCTATGACGACGCGGCGGGCTTTCCGGACGAGGGGATCTACACCCCGCCGACGGCCTATGAGCAGTCCAAAAGCGCCTATCAGGTGGCGCGCAGAGCCGAATATGACCGGATGCGCGAGGCAGAGCGCGAGGCAAGAGATCGCCAGCGCATTGCGCGTGACCGGGAGGAGGAACGCGTGATGCGAAGGCTCGAGAGCCGCGGACGCAAAACGGCGGAAAAGGTCAAGAATCCTCCGAAGTCCGACGAGGAATACGCCAAGTGGCTCTATGAGCAGGGCGTGGAGCCCGAGACGGAGGAGCACCGGGAGTATCTCCGGCAGCGCGAGCAGGAGCAGCGGGAGGCGGCGAAGCCGCCCAAAAAGCGGCGCGGGCATGGGCTTTTGAAGGCTGTTCTGGCGCTGGTTCTGATTCTGGCCATCGCGCTGGGAAGCGTCCACTTCTTTGTTGCCAAGCAGCCCGAGGCCGAGACGGGACTCGGAGAGCGCAAGGCCGGGTGCGCGACGATTCTGATCGCGGGCACCGACGAGGGCGGATACCGGACAGACACGATGATGCTCTTTTCCGTGAACCGCGCGACGGGGAAGATGAGCCTTGTCTCCATTCCGCGCGATACGCTCATCTACTGCGAATATTCCGTGCCGAAGATCAACTCGGCCTATGGCTGGGCGTCCGGCGGCGAGGCGGGCATGGAGCAGCTTCTCATGCGCGTGGAAGAGATCATCGGCTTCCGGCCGGACGGGTACGTGCTGGTCGACCTGTCCGTTTTTGAGCAGCTCGTCGACACGATGGGCGGCGTAACGTTCAATGTCCCGGTCGACATGCATTACAGCGACCCCAGCCAGAACCTTACCATCGATCTTTCCGCCGGAGAGCAGCACTTGGACGGCGCGCAGGCCATGCAGGTCGTGCGCTTCCGCTCGGGCTATGCGACGCAGGATCTGGGACGTGTCGAGACGCAGCGGGCGTTTTTGTCGGCGGCTGTCAGGCAGTGGACAGGCTTCAAAGGGCTCGTCCATCTGCCGGCGGCATTCCAGCTGATTCTGGACGCGTCGAAGACCGACCTCACGGCGCGCGAGCTCGTATGGCTCTGCGAGAGCGCGGTTCTTTGCAGCCGGGGCGAAATTGACACCCGGACGCTTCCGGGCGAAGCCAGCTACATTGCGGGCGGGTCTTACTACGTGCTGGACGCAGCGGGGGTCTGCGAGACGATCAATGCCTGCTGTAATCCCTATCAACAGGCTGTTGCCGTATCAAATCTTTATATCCGAGTGGGGTAAGCGCATGAAAAACGTACTATATACCGGAAGACCGGAGGACACGGAAGGAAGGCTTCCGAAGGAACTCGCGTGCTATGATTTATTAGACAGTCTCGGCGTTTCGTATACGCGTGTTGATCACGACTTTGCAGATACGATCGAAGCGTGCGAGGCGGTCGAGACGGTGCTGGGCGAGAAGATCTGCAAGAACCTGTTCCTCTGCAACCGGCAGAAGACGAACTTTTATCTTCTCATGATGCCGGGCGAGAAGGTCTTCAAGACGAAGGATCTATCGAAGCAGCTCGGTGTGGCGCGGCTGTCGTTTGCTGCGCCGGAGGATATGCTGCGGCTGCTGAACATCACGCCGGGCTCGGTGAGCGTGCTGGGGCTGATGAACGACAAGGAAAACGAGGTGCAGCTTGTGATCGATAAGCCGGTTCTGGAGGACGAACGCTTCGGCTGCCACCCGGTGATCAACTCCTCGACGCTGGCCATCGCGACGAAGGATCTGATGGAGAAAATTCTCCCCGCCGTCCATCATGAGGCCATCCTCGTCGATCTGCCCGAGCAAGCCGCAGAGGCGTAACAACTGAAAATCGCAAAAAGAAGGACTTCTCGGGCTGGGAAGTCCTTTTTTGCGCCAAAATCCGAGAAAACTTACACAAATTTAACGAATTCTTAACTGAAAACTTATCTTGAAAAACAGGTTGTCAGTTGGTATAATATGTGGGATAAGAAATGCATGCGGCGTTTCGGAAAGGCAACTGGTTTTTGAAAACCAAACGATAGGAGGGTTACTATGGAAAACGACGCACTCCCGCAATATATGCGGATTGCCCGCTCCATCGCCCAGCGCATCGCGGACGGGGAGCTTCTGGAGGGAGAGAAGCTTTCCGGGCGGTCGAAGCTTTCGAGTGAGTATAATGTTTCGCCCGAGACGATCCGCAAGGCGGTGCAGGTCTTGCAGGACAGAGCGGTGGTGAGCGTTCGCGAGCAGAGCGGGGTCTATGTGCTCTCTTCCGAGCAGGCGCGGCAGTGCCTCGCAGAGGTCAAAGACGGCGGCGGTCTGATCGGCAAAAAGCACCGGCTCCGGCAGCTTCTCGAGCAGCAGCAGGCCTTGGGGCGGGAATTGCAGGCGCTCTGCGGCAGCATTTTAGACGAGATGATCCTCCCCGCGCAGGCGGCGCAGAGCCTTCCCAATTACTGCGTCCGCGTCCCAGAGGATTGGGACGGCGCGGGAAAAAGTCTCGGCGAGCTCAAATTCTGGCGCGCAACGGGCGCAACCGTCGTCGCCATCCGCAGAAGCGGAGAAGAAATCGTATCTCCGGGGCCGGACACGACCCTGCGGCATGGAGATCTGGTGATCTTCGTGGGAGATCTGGCCGCGCGCAGGCGCGTGGTGCAATTCTTCTCCGAAGGCTAACATAGAGCATCCGGTGACCAGCGCCGGAACACAAAGAAAGGGGATTTTACATGGTACATAATCAGATTCACACCATTGACCTTCTCATCATCGCGGCTTATCTCATCGCGATGGTGCTTATCGGACTTGTCGTCGTCCGCAAGGTGCGGAACATGGACGACTATTATCTCGGCGGGCGCTCGTTCGGGCCTCTTGTCCTGATGGCGACGGTCTGCGCGACGATCATCGGCGGAAGCGGCCTTATGGGGCGCGCGGGCGTCGCGTATTCAAGCGGCTTCAAGGCCATCATGACGGCGCTGCCGTATTTGCTCGGCATGTTCATCTTCTCGGGCTTCGCGGGGCGGATTTCCGCCGTCGGCACGACGTTCAACGTCACCTCCATCCCCGACCTTTTTGAGCAGCGCTTCGGAAAAAGCGCGAAGGTCATGCTCGGCGCGCTCATCGCCTTTACGATGATGGGAACGGTCGCGTCCCAGGTCACGGCGACGGCCACGATCATCAACATGCTCGGAAACGAGATCGGCATTTCCTATGAAGCGGGCGCGATCATCGCGTGCCTTGTCTTCATCATCTATACGGCAACGTCGGGGCTTTTCGGCGTCATTTACACGGACGTGTTCCAGTTCGTGATGCTGATCCTCTTCGTCTATATCCTCATCCCCGCGTCGTCTCTTGCAAAGCTCGGCGGCCTCGGAAATTTCCTGCAAAATCTCGCGCCCGAGCTCTCCACGCCTTACCTGGACGGCAGCATCGTGGGCGATATCATCACGTACTTCGTCTTTACGCTCGCGGGCGCCGAGATGTGGCAGCGCGCGTTTGCGGCCAAGAGCCAGAAGGCGGCGAAGGAAGGATTGTTCCTCGGAACGCTCGTCTACGGGCTGACGATCCCGCTTGTCTGGTTTATGGGCGTGGTCGCGCACCAGCTCGTTCCGGCGGAAAAAATCATCGCTTACGGCTCGACGGACGCGGTCGTTCCGGCGCTGGCGATCGAAATTCTGCCGGTCGGCCTGACGGGTCTGGCCTTGGCGGGTATTTTGTCCGTGATCATGTCTACGGCGGACAGCTACCTGATCGTCTCCGTGCAGACCTGCGTACACGATATCTACAAGACCTTCAAGCCCGACACGCCCGAGAAAAAGGAGCTCATGCTCACGCGCGTGTTCGCGGTCGTGCTGCCCCTGGGCGCGCTGATCATCGCGCTGTACATCAAAAACGCGTATAACATTCTGATGTTTGCCTGGAGCTTCTACGCGGCGGCGGCCGGTCTTCCGGCGTTTGCGGCGCTGTATTGGAAAAAGGCGACGAAGGCGGGCGTTCTCTCCGGCATGGCGGCGGGCTTCTCGGTGACGATCCTCTGGAAGCTCATCGGGCTTCCGTTCGGCATCGGGGCGACGGTACCGGGCGCGATCGCGTGCTTGCTTGCGCTCGTTCTCGTGAGCCTTGCAACCTATAAAAAGAATCCCGCGCCGTTCTTGGATCCCTACAAGAAGCAGGCGGCGGAATAAGAAGGCATTTCCCGGGGGAAAATCTGTTCATGACTTGGTTGGAGAATGTTTAAATATCGTTTTTTGAATCGTCATAATCTGGTCATAATTCCAAAGTAGGATGTAGGCATACAAAAGATAAACAAACCGCACAGGCCAAAGCCCATGCGATTTGGGATAAAGGAGCAGATCATTATGATGGAACATGAAAACGAAAGAATGAGCTATTCTTTCGAGCCATCGGACGAAACGAACGGCGCGGAAGGATATCATCAGACATCCTACGACCCCAATTATCATCAGAACGGAAATCACAAGCCCAAAAAGAAAAACGGCATCGGCGGGCGCATGATCGCCTTGCTTGTCGCGGTGGCGTTGGTCGCCTCCATCGGCGGCTCGGCGCTGACAACCGTCATCAATAACATCAGCCGCAAAAATGAAGAGGCAAACGCCAAGGCGGCCGAAACCATGAGCAGCCAGCCGGTTGAATCCGCGCAGGACGCGCAGGACAGCACGACCGAGAGCAGCAGCTATTCGCTCGAAAAGTCGCAGCTTCCGACGACCCTTTCGAGTAATGACACCGGCAAGAGCCTGACGCCGAAAGAGGTTTACGCGATGAACGTAAACGCCACGGTCGGCATTGCGACGCAGATTACCACCAACGTCTGGGGTCAGGTCGCATCGGCCTCCGCCAGCGGCAGCGGCTTCATCCTGACGAGCGACGGCTACGTCGTGACAAATAACCACGTTGTCGAAGGCGCGACGAGCGTCACCGTCAAGCTCTATAACGGCGACGAATACGACGCAGAAGTCATCGGTACGGACGAAATGAACGATGTGGCGCTTCTGAAAATCGACGCAACCGGCCTTCAGGCTGTGACCATCGGCGACTCCGACCAGATTGAGGTCGGCGAAGAGGTCATCGCCATTGGCAACCCGCTTGGCGAACTGACGTTTACGATGACAGCCGGCGTTGTGAGCGCGCTTGACCGCGAGATCAACACCGACGGCAAGCCCATCAACATGCTCCAGACGGATGTGGCCATCAACTCCGGCAACTCCGGCGGCGCGCTGTTTGACATGAACGGCAACGTCATCGGCATCACGAGCGCGAAATATTCCGGCTCCACCTCCTCCGGCGCGAGCATTGAGGGTATCAGTTTTGCCATTCCAATCAACGACGCGCTGCGTGTGGTCTATGATTTGCAGCAGTACGGCCATGTGACCGGCAGAGCATATCTCGGCGTGACGGTCAAGGACCTCGACAGCACGACAGCTGCGACCTACGGCCTTCCGAGCGGCCCGATGATCCAGAGCGTGGAAGCGGGCGGCTGCGCGGAAAAGGCAGGTCTCCAGCAGGGCGATATCATCATCGGCTTCAACGGCGCGGAAATTTCCTCGTACACCGACCTTGTCGCGGCGCTCAACAAGTGCCATTCGGGCGACACGGCAACGATCAAGGTCTTCCGCAGTGGTGCTGAGGTAGACGCGGCGATCACGCTTGACGAACGCCCGACCGATGAAGAGGTCGCCTCGCAGCAGCAGGCCGCGCAGGACCAGCAGCAATCGCAGAACGGCCAGTCCGGCTCCGGCAGAGATTCCAGCGGTTCGAACGGCTCCAATGGCTCCGGCGGCTACAGCTACGGCTACGGCTATGGCAACGTCAATCCGTTTGAGTATTTCCAGATCCCCGGCTTCGGCAACTAAAGCCAACTCCCGCCGGAAGGCGGCTTGCATAGATTGAGATCCCCCGGTCTTAAAAGAAAATCCCGATGCAGTCCGTTTGGATTGCATCGGGATTTTTATGCTTGTTTGGTTATTCGGCGGAGATGAGGTAGTAATAGATGGGCTGACCGCCGGAGAGGACGTTGATTTCTGCGGAGGGGAGGGCTTTGGTGAAGATCTCGGACGCGTGCGCGGCCTGTTCGGCGGTCGTATCCGCGCCGTAGAAGATGTTGACGAATTCCTTTCCTTCGGCCGCCGCCTTTTCGGCCATCGCGGCAAGAAGAGAATCGAGGTCGGGGCTGTTTCCGAGGAGGGCTCCGTTGTAGAGCGCAAGGTACTCGCCCTCGTGGATATCGCGCCCTTCAAAGTCGGAGTTGCGCGCGGCGTATGTAATCTGCATGGTCGTGACGCCGTCCAGGCTCTCGGTCATGAGCTCGGCATTCTCGCTTGCGGACTGCGTCTCGTCGAAGCTCAGCATCGCCGTGATGCCCTGCGGGACGGTCTTCGTGGGGACGACGACGACCTCACGCGTGGCAAGCTCGCTCGCGGCCTGCGCGGCCATGATGATGTTCTTGTTGTTGGGCAGGACGAACACGACCTCGGCGGGCGTCTGCTCGATGGCCTTTAAAATATCCTCGGTCGAGGGGTTCATGGTCTGTCCGCCCTCGATGATGCCGTCGGCTCCCAGATCGCGGAACACACCGGCAAGGCCGTCTCCTGCGCAGACGGCGACAAAGCCAAACGGCTTTTCGGGCGCGGCGGGAGTCTGCTTTGCGGCTTCTCCGGATTCGAGCTCCTGCTCGATGGCCTCCAGATCATCCGTCGAGCGCGCCTTGCGGCCTTCGGCGAGATCGTCGTGCTGCATGCGCATGTTTTCAACCTTGGCAAGCTCTAAGGTGCCGTATTTCTGCGACTCTGCCAAGGCCTCCCAAGGAATATTTGTATGAACGTGTACTTTGAACGCCTCGTCGTCCTCGCCGATAACAAGGCTGTCTCCGATGGAGTCGAGGTACACGCGAAGCGGCTCGAGAGAGACGTTTTCGTCTTTTTTTCGGACGATGTAAACAGTATCGTAGGCGAAGGTAATGTCCTCGGTCGCAAAGTTTGTGAAGTCTGCCTGCTCCTTGGTTTCGCCGGAGGCCTCCTGCGCGGCAATGTCGTTTCCCTGAAGGCTGGATAACATGCCCTCAAGGATCACGAGAAAGCCCATGCCGCCCGCGTCCACCACGCCCGCCTTTTTGAGAACCGGGTTCTGGTTGACGGTATTCTCCAGCGCGACCTTCGCCGTTTCAATGGAGCCGGTCAGAACGCTCTCCAGATTCTCATCCTGCGCGGCGAGCGCTCTGGCAGCGTCGGCGGTCAGGCGCGAGACGGTCAGGATCGTGCCCTCCGCGGGCTTCATGACGGCCTTATACGCCGCCTCCACACCCGCGGTCAGGGCGTCTGCAAAGTCCTTGCCGCTTGCTTCCAGCTTTCCCTTGAGGGACTTGGAAAAACCCCGGAACAAAAGCGATAAAATGACGCCCGAGTTTCCGCGCGCGCCGCGCAGAAGCGCCGAGGCGGTCATGTCCGCAGCCTTTGTCAAAGAATCGGGGCTGCGCTTTTTTAAGTCTGTTGCAGCGGCGGCCAGCGTCATGCTCATATTTGTGCCCGTGTCGCCGTCCGGCACCGGGAAAACGTTCAGCTCGTTGATTTTCTGCTTCTTCAGCTCAATTGCGGCGCTTGCAGATACGATCATCCGGCCAAAGGCCGCGCCGTCCATAGAATGTCTCAAAGTCAATACACCTCCGGTTGCGCACGCGCGCTTAGTCAATCGTGATCGAGTCAACAAAGACGTTGACGGCACTGACCTCCGTGCCGGTGGACTTTGTGACGAAATAGCGGACTTCCTTGATGATGGACGCGGAAATGGCGCGGATGTTCACGCCCTTGTCCACCATGATATGCAGGTCGATGGCAATGGAGTTGTCACTCTGGAACGTGACGCGCACGCCCTTGCCCATTGCCTCCTTGCGCAGCAGATGGACAAGACCGTCCGTCATCGAGCGCACGGCCATGCCCTTCACGCCGAAGCAGTTTGTCGCGGCGTAGCCCGCAATATTCGTATAGACCGCATTGTCAACGGCAATGGTACCTTCCTCCGTTTTCAGCCGGATCATAAGAACCCTCCTTAGATTCCGAGATAGTCAAAACTCCAAAATGGAGCGGTCAGTTGAGAAGCGATAATTACATACTATTGTAACCGATTTTTCACCAAAGCACAAGGAAAAAATGTCCCGCCCCTACAGGGATATCTGTTACTACGTACAGAACCAGTTTCAGCGCTTGTAATCGGTGACGTTGTTCGCCCACATCCAGTAGAGCTTGTGGTACATGAGATTGTAGATGGTCTGGTTCTGCTCGCCGGTCTTTTCCGTGATGTATGCCTGTAGGTTAAAAAGATCGTTGTACGTCAGGCTCGGATAGTCCGTGCCGTCATACGTCCCGTCGGGCTGGATGCTGTAGTATAAGTCCCAGGTGGGCTTGATCCAGTCGGAGCCCGTGTCCTCGATGGCAAGCAGCAGCTTGTCCGCCGTCTCGCGCAGGCTCTCGTCCTGCAAAAGATCTGCCAGATGGTACGCGGCCAGACATTCGGCGGCGAGATGGTTTAACGACGTGTGCGTCAGATCATGCAGCTGCGGGTGCCAGTAATCCGCGACGAGCCAGCCGCCGTTTTCCGTCTCGGCGTGGTTTTCCGCGGCCAGCGCCTGATAGAACGCGGCATAGCGCTTGACGGTATCGAGATACAGCCCGCCGCCAAGATCGTTATTTGCGCGGACGAAAATTTCAATGAGGTCGGTATTGAAGCGCGTGTCGTAAAAGCCGTCGGCGATCTGGAAATCGCCGGAGAGCCACTCGCTCTCGGGCTGCGTCGGCCAGAAGCCGTAGGCATTCTGCTCCTGAACAAGAACGTCCAGCATGCACACGGTCAGGCTCGGCGCGGAGTCGCAGGAGCCGATCTGCTCTGCCATGAGGCGGATGAGATAGGACGCGACGCAGCGGTAATAATAGTTTTCCCCGGTGGGGACATAGTTTGACGGCGTGAAGCGGTAATAGCCATCAAAGCACCATTTGGCAACGCCGTTCGCAGTGTACGCGTTCCAGACTGTGGCGCAGTTCTGGTTTTCCGACCAGTCGAGAAGCGGCCACGCCGCGCTCATGACGAAGCCGTCGCAGACCTGCTCCTCCTGCAATTCGCAGCTGACGAGCTTCAGCTGCCAGCCGGCCTCGGTGCGCGTGACAAGAAGATAGCCGTCCAGATCCGGTACGTGCTCTAAAACGCCGTTTTCCTTCTGGTTATAGGTCTTCGGCAGGTACGAAAACAGGCTTGCGCCGGATGAAAATTCGATTGCCACCAGATTCGAGCGGTACGCGCCGGGGGAGAGGGGCTCGGAAACCCATGTGCGGGTATCTGTATCGTAATAGTGGATCGTCGCGTCAATGGGCTGGTACTGGAAGGTAAAAAGCGTTGCCTGACGGGTCGCTCCTTCGACGCGGCAGGCCTGAATGCGGCTTTTGTCGAAGCTTTGGTACTCCCGGCGGGACCAGGTGAGCGCTTCGTCATATGCGGTCGTCTCCGTGACGGAGATATCGCCCATCGAGGTGGAGATGCTTCTCGTCTCGACGACCGGGTCGGGAATGGACGGCGTGTCGTCCTGTGCGGGCGCGGTAGTCTCCTGTGCGGGCGCGGCAGTTTCCTGCGCGGGCTCGGGCAGGGCAAGGCGCTTGTTGCAGCTGCCTAATAAAATCAGAAGCGCGAGAAAGAAAACGGCGATTGCGCCGAGGATGTAAAGCTGCTTTTTTGAAAGATGCAAAGCATACGCCCCTTTCCGGTCAAAATTAAAATCATTATATCAGATTTTCACAGATAATGCAAATCGAACCAGCAGGAAAACGCGCCCCGGAAACCAGATGGCTTCCGGGGCAATGCATGTTCAAAAGTGGATGCGGCGCAATCAGATCATGCTGGCCTGCCAGCAGTTGGGCGCGGTCAGACCCATCATGGTCACGACCGTGGGCGCGACGTTGGAAAGGCCGTAGTGGCCGTCCTTGATCTCGAACTTGTTGTCCTTGTCGTAGATGATGAAGGGGACGGGGTTCAGAGAATGGGCGGTGCGGATGGAGGTCTTGCCCTTCTTGGTTTCGGTCATCTGGTCGGCGTTGCCGTGGTCGGCGGTGATGAGCAGCGTATAGCCGTACTTGTCGGCAGCTTCGATGAGACGGCCGAGCGCGGTGTCGACGGCTTCCATCGCGGTGATGACGGCCGGGATAACGCCGGTGTGGCCGACCATGTCGCCGTTCGGGTAGTTGCAGCGCAGGAACTCGAATTTGTGGGACTCCATCGCGGCAATCAGGTGGTCGGTAATTTCGACAGACTTCATCGCCGGGGCCTTTTCAAACGGGATGACGTCGGACGGGATTTCCTCATAGACCTCGAGGCTTTCGTCGACCTTGCCGGAGCGGTTGCCGTTCCAGAAGTAGGTCACGTGGCCGTATTTCTGCGTCTCGGAGATGGCGTATTCATGCACGCCCGCCTTGCACAGAACCTCGGTCAGCGTGTTCTTGATGACAGGCGGCTCGACGAGATAGTGCTCGGGGATCTTGAGGTCGCCGTCATACTCCAGCATGCCCGCGAAATGCACGCCGGTATAGTCGCCGCGGTCGAAGTGCGTGAAGTCCTTGCGGTCGAACGCGAGGGAGATTTCCTGCGCGCGGTCGCCGCGGAAGTTGAAGAGAATGACGCTGTCGCCGTTTGCGATCTTCGCGACGGGCTTACCGTCATGCGCGACGACGAACGGCAGAAGGTCCTGATCGATCATGCCGGGATTTTCGGCGCGGTAGGTCTCGATGGCTTCCTTCGCAGACGAGAACTGACGACCTTCACCCTGCACGTGTGTGCGCCAGCCCTTTTCGACCATCGGCCAGTTGGCCTCGTAGCGGTCCATCGTGATGACCATGCGGCCGCCGCCGGAAGCGATCTTGTATTCGTGCGCAGAATCGGAAAGCTCGGCAAGAACTTTTTCGAGCTGGTCGACATACTCCAGCGCGCTCGTCGCGGGTACGTCGCGGCCATCGAGCAGAATGTGGCAGTAGACGCGCTTTACATCCTCTGCGCGCGCCTTTTTGAGCATGGCGATGAGGTGCGAGATGTTGGAGTGGACGTTGCCGTCGGAAAGCAAACCGAGGAAATGCAGCGCCTTTTCGTTTTCCTTGCAGTTGGCGATGAGCGCCTTCCAGGTCTTGGACTCGTACAGTGCGCCCGTTTCAATGGACTCGCCGACGAGCTTTGCGCCCTGGGAGTAGATCTGGCCGCAGCCGAGCGCGTTGTGGCCGACCTCGGAGTTGCCCATGTCGTCGTCGGTGGGAAGACCGACGGCGGTGCCGTGCGCCTTGAGCCATGTCATGGGGCACGAAGCCATCAGCTTGTCAAGATTCGGCGTATTCGCCTGCTTTACTGCGTCGCCGGAGCCGCCGTCACCGCGTCCGACACCGTCCATGATCACCAATACGATCGGTTTTTTCATTTGTATATCCTCCATACATGTTGGGTTCTTTTTATTCGTGCCTATTTTACACCATTTTTCCGGCATTTACAATGTTAATTTTCTGTTTGCAGACGTAAAAGATGTTCCTTTGCCAGCGCGTAAACCCCGTCAAAATTGACATGCGGATTATAGACGGCCTCTAAGTCGTCATGAAGCCGTTTGGCCTCGGCGAGGGCTTTGTAGGCGATGGCGTACTGCGCGCGGTATTTTGCCGTTAACTCCGCGAGCGCCTCGCGCTTTGGCCGCAGCGCCGCGACATCGTAGAACTGCCCGAGGTCTAAATACGCGCCCGAAGCCGCCGGGAGCGCGACATCGAGAATGTGCGGGCTTGTGCCGTCGGCATAGGCAACGTGCCACGCAGGGATGAACACGCCATCCAAAGAATCGGGGTCGCCCGAGCAGATGACATACTCCACGTCCAGCCCCGCGTCCTCGGCCGCCTTGCCGATTTTTTTCATGAAGCTTGACTTGCCGCAGCCGGGGCCGCCCTTGATGACGTATAGGAAGTTTCCGCTTTCCGGCTTGCAGAACTCCTCGTAGAGAGAAACGAAGCCCTTGCCTGTGTTCGCGCCGAGAAAATACCGCCTGACCGCCATGAAAAAACCTCACCTTCTAAAAAGATTACGGCTTAGGATATGCAAAAGCGCTCCGGATTGTGCATGGACAATCCGGAGCGCGGAAATATAGGTGGGAGTTTAATTGAGAGCGAGATCGCTTTGCCGGAACAGGGCCTGCACGCGCGCGCGAAGGGCGGCGCATTCGGGCTGTTCCAGCGTTTCGGCGCCGCGGATCTCTTCGCCCGCCGCCTGCTTCGCTTCCATGAGCGTCTGCATGTCGAGCTGCAAATCGGCGACCTTGAAAAGCGGCAGGCCGTGCTGCCGGCTTCCCAGAAAATCGCCGGGGCCGCGCAGGGCGAGGTCTTCCTCCGCAATTTTGAAGCCGTCGGTCGTGGCGCAGAGGGCTTTGAGACGCCTGCGGGTCTGCTCATTCCGGTTTCCGGAGACGAGGACGCAATACGACTGCGCGCTGCCGCGTCCGACGCGGCCTCTTAACTGGTGGAGCTGCGAAAGACCGAAGCGGTCTGCGTTCTCGATCACCATCAGCGTCGCGTTCGGCACATCCACGCCGACCTCTACGACCGTGGTCGCGACGAGAATGTCCGTTTCTCCGCGCGAAAACGCGCCCAGCGCCGCATCCTTTTCCGCCTGCTTCATTTTGCCGTGTAAAAGTCCCACGCGCCGGTGCGGGAAAACGGCCTGCCGGAGGGCCTGCGCGAAGCTCTCGGCGGATTTGAGACTGTCTAAGTCGGATTCTTCGACCGTGGGGCAGACAATGTAGACCTGATGGGATTGCTCGCACTGCTTTTCGATGAAGGCGTTGAGCCTTTGGCGCTTGTCTTCGCCGATCAGGAACGTGTCGACCGGGAGACGACCGGGCGGAAGCTCATGAATGACGGAAACGTCCAGATCGCCGTAGGCGATGAGCGCGAGGGTTCTCGGGATGGGCGTTGCGGACATGACCAGAAGGTGCGGCGCTTGCGCCTTGGAAGAAAGCGCGGCTCTCTGCGCCACGCCGAAGCGGTGCTGCTCATCGCAGACGACGAGGGCAAGGTCATGAAACGTCACATCCTGCGTAATAAGCGCGTGCGTGCCGACGATGATCTGGGCGCTGCCGTCTGCAATTTCCGCTTTCCGCTGCCGCTTCTGCGCGGCAGTGAGCGAGCCTGTCATGAGAGCTACGGAAATCCCGAGCGGGGAAAAGAGCTTTTTCAGAGACTGCGCGTGCTGCTCGGCGAGAATCTCGGTCGGCGCCATGAAGGCCGCCTGATGGCCGTTTTGCACCACACAGAAGCACGCCGCCGCCGCGACCATCGTCTTGCCGCTTCCGACGTCTCCCTGCACGAGCCGGTTCATGGGGCGGCAGGACGCGAGGTCTTGCAGAATGTCGTCGATGGCCGACTGCTGGGCGCGGGTGAGCGTGAAGGGGAGAAGCGCATAAAACGGCTCCATATGGCGTGTGTCCATCGGTGTGACCCGGAGCGCATCGCGCTGGGTGCGGATGGCGGCAAGACCCGCGGAGAAGATGAAAAATTCCTCGAAGACGAGCCGCCTGCGCGCCTTTTGCAGATCAGCAAATGATGCGGGAAGGTGCACCGTCTCATAGGCAAAGCGCGCCGAACATAGATCATAGCGGCTCTGCACGGCCTGCGGCAGAATGTCCGGAAGAGAATCCAGGCACGCATCCAGCGCTTGCCGCACGCACGCGCCAATGAGCTTGTTGGTGATGCCGGCAGTGAGGGGGTAGATGGGAAGGATCCGGCCGGTCACGATGCCGGGCGCATCGGCGCGTTCAAAGGCGGGGTTCTGCATCTGATGGCCGTACCCCTCGCGGGTAGCGCCATAGAAGCGGTAGCTCTCGCCGTAAACGAGCTGGTCTTTGACATAGGGCTGGTTAAAAAAGACGAGATCGACCCTTCCCGTCGCGTCCGCCACGCGAACCTTCACCAGCTCCATGCCCTTGCGGATGCGGGAAAGCTGCGGCTGGGAGATGACCATCGCCTCAAAGCAGGCGGGCTCGGCGGGTGTCAGCTCCGCGATGGGAAGAAGGCGCGTCCGGTCCTCATAGTCCCGCGGGAAGAAGGCGATGAGATCATAGAGCGTTTCGATGTGTAATTTTGCAAGCTGCTTTGCCCGCACTGCGCCGACGCCCCTGAGCGCCGTGACCGGGGAAAATAGATCCATCTCCTCACCGCCTTTTGTTATCTACTATAGTATATCGAATGTATGTTCCGGATGCAAGCGCGAAAAAGCCCTCCGAAGAGCGTCTTCGGAGGGCTTACATTCGGCAAAATTAGGCCAGCTCGTTCATCTTCAGGGTAATGCTGCTCTTCTTGCGGGCAG